>NZ_JZWY01000748.1:0-12128 GCF_000966955.1 Streptomyces sp. NRRL S-495 | reverse complement strand
GCCCTCCGCCGCGCCCCCGTCCGCGCCCCCGGCCGGGGCGGCGCCCGCGCGGGCGCTGACGGAGGCCGAGAGCCGCCCGGTGTACGAGCTCGACGCCGATCGGCGGGTGGTGGCGCTCACCATCGACGACGGCCCCGACCCCCGGCACACCCCGACCGTGCTGGCCCTGCTGGAGCAGCACGGCATCCGGGCCACCTTCTTCCTGATCGGCGAGAACGCCGTCGAGCACCCCGATCTGGTCCGGGAGATCGCCGCCCGGGGCCACCACATCGCCAACCACACCTGGACCCATCCCGACCTGCGCCACCTCTCCGAGGCCAAGGTCCGCGAGGAGCTGGAGCGCACCTCCGAGCTGCTGCACCGGACCACCGGGAAGGCGCCCACCTGGTTCCGGGCGCCGGGCGGCGACTGGTCCCCGGCCTCGCTGAAGGTGAGCGCGGAGCTCGGCATGCGCCCCATGGCCTGGTCGGTCGACCCCCGGGACTGGGCCCGCCCGGGGACGGTCGTGATCACCGACCGGATCCTCAAGGACGTCCGCCCCGGCGCGATCGTGCTCAACCACGACGGCGGCGGGGACCGTTCGCAGACGGTGGCGGCACTGAAGGCGTACCTGCCGGTGCTGATCGACTCCGGCTACCACTTCACCGCTCCGCCCGGCTGAGCGGCGTGCGAGCGGACGCGTGGGACCGGAGCCGAAAAGGTCGCGCGAATAGTGGATAAACCACCCGAAAGGATGGATTAGCAGAATCGTTTCCCCAATTTTTGGGCCTCTAGGGTGATATCGCACTATTCCCCCGGTGCCATTGAGTACCGCCCGAAAGGTCCCCGGTCATGCGTCTCCGCAACACCCTGGTCGCCGCCACCAGCGCGATCGCGCTCGTCCTCGCCGTCCCGGTCTCCGCCAACGCCGCCGACGGTGTGTTCCGCTACACGTACCGGGACGGCGGCTCCGAACACCGCGGCCAACTGGTCGACCCCCGGGGCGGGGAGTGCGTCGACGTTCAGGGGACCGCCGGGGCCGAGGTGGCCTACGCGCCCGCCAACCGCACCAACAGGACCGCCGTCACCTTCCTGGCGCTCGGCTGCGTCGGGGATGTCTACCGTGCGCTGGACCCGGGCGACTCGGCCGGCCGGCGGCTCTCCTTCCGCTCGGTGCTGTTCTCCTGAGGCGGCCGATCTCGGCGAAGTGCGGGACAGTTCGGCGATTGGTTGAGACCATTCCGGTGAACCGACACCGGGAGCGTCCGTGCCGAGAAGAATCGCCGGGCTGTCCGCCCGGGCCCGCGCCCTGCTGACCGTCCTCTGCGTCCTGGCCCTGGCCGCGGCCGGCTTCGGCCTCCAGCGGGTGCTCGGCTCCCGGGACGGCGGCGTCGCCCGGCCCGTCCCCGCCGGACCGCGCACCACCGACCGGATCGTCCCGGTGCCGCTCTCCGTCACCCCCGGCGCCGGCCCCGGATACCGGCTCACCGACCGCACCGTGATCCGGACCGCGCCCGGGACGGAGGCGGTGGAACGACAGGCCGGGGAGGTACGGCGGATCGCCGAGCGGCTCGCCGAGGCGCTGCGCCGCCCCACCGGACTGCCCCTCCCGGTGGTGGAACCCGCCGCCGGCGGCGGCATCGCCCTGGCGCTCGACCCCGCGCTCCCCGAGGCCACCGGCACCGAGGGCTACCGGCTGACCGCCGACGCCGACGGGGTGCGGATCACCGCCCGCAGCCCCGAGGGCCTGTTCCGGGGCACCCAGACGCTCCGGCAACTGCTGCCGCCGCGGATCGAGAGCCCGGCCCCGGTGGCCGACGGCCCGGACTGGACGCTCGCCCCGGTCACCGTCGAGGACCGCCCGCGCTACCGCTACCGCGGCGCGATGCTCGACGTCGCCCGGCACTTCTTCACCCCGGCCGAGGTCAAGGGCTTCATCGACCGCCTCGCGCTGTACAAGCTCAACCACCTGCATCTGCACCTGACCGACGACCAGGGCTGGCGGATCGAGGTCCCGGCCCGTCCCGCGCTGACGGCGGTGGGCGCGACCAGCGAGGTCGGCGGCACCCCCGGCGGGTTCTACACCGCGGCCGACTACCAGGAGATCGTCCGCTACGCGCAGGAGCGCTATCTGACCGTCGTCCCGGAGATCGACCTGCCGGGACACAGCAACGCGGCCCTCGCCGCCTACCCCGAGCTGGACTGCACGGGGAGCGCCCGGCCCTGGCCGTACACCGGGACCGAGGTCGGCTTCTCCACCCTCTGCCCGACCGGTGACGCGGTGTTCTCCTTCACCGGGGACGTGCTCACCGAGCTGGCCCGGCTCACCCCGGGGCCCTATCTGCACATCGGCGGCGACGAGGTGAAGCGGGTCGCCCCGGCCGAGTACGCGGAGTTCGTCCGGCGGGTCGGCGAGCAGGTGCGCGTGGCCGGGAAGACCCCCGTCGGCTGGAACCAGACCGCGCCGGGCGGGATCGGGCTGCTGCAGTTCTGGGACGGCCGGGCCGGGCGCGACACCGAACTGCGGGAGGCCACCGAGCGGGGCGCCGAGGTGATCATGTCGCCGTCCGGCCGCAGCTACCTGGACATGAAGTACGAGTCGACCTATCCGCTCGGCCTGGTCTGGGCCGGCACCATCGACGTCAGGACCGCCTACGACTGGGACCCGGACACCCTGCTGCCGCTGAAGGAGGGCTCCGTCATCGGCGTCGAGGCCCCGCTCTGGACCGAGACCCTGGACACCCCCGGCGAGCTCGACCTGATGCTGCTGCCCCGGCTGCCGGCGCTCGCCGAACTGGGCTGGTCGCCCAGGGAGAGCCACGACTGGGGGCGCTTCAAGGACCGCCTCGCCGAGGAGGGCGCCCGCTGGGAGGCCGCCGGCTACGCCTACGAGCGCCGGCCCGAGGTGCCCTGGCCCGCCCGGTAGCAGCCGTCGGCGACCGCCGCGGATGGGGGAACGCGCACGAACGGCGTAGCGTGGCCGGGGGGAGGGGTTCGCGCAGGTCCCGACACGGCGCAGGAGGAACGATGTCCGAACGGGAACCGGACCCGGCGGAGCAGGAGGAGTTCGCGGGTCGCGTATTGCAGGTGCTCAATGACGCCTGCCTGGGATTCATGGCCAGTGTCGGCCACCGGACCGGTCTCTTCGACACCATGGCCGGCCTCGCCCCGTCGACGAGCGAGGACCTCGCCCGCACCGCCGGGCTGGACGAGCGCTACGTCCGCGAGTGGCTGGGCGCGATGGTGGTCGGCGGGTTCGTCGAGTACGAGCCGCAGGGGCGCACCTACCGGCTGCCGCCGGAGCACGCCGCCTCGCTGACCCGGGCGGCCGGGCCGGAGAACCTGGCCGGGATGATGCAGTACCTCGCCCTGTTCGGCGAGGTCGAGGACGGGATCGTCGAGGCGTTCCGCAAGGGCGGCGGGCTGCCCTACTCGGCCTACCCGCGCTTCCAGGAGCTCCAGGCCGAGGAGAGCGCGGCCGGCTACGACCTGGCGCTGGTGGACGCCGTGGTGCCGCTGGTGCCCGGGCTCACCGAGCGGCTGCGGGCCGGGATCGACGCGGTGGACATCGGCACCGGGCAGGGCCACGCCGTCAACGTCCTGGCCGGGGCCTTCCCGGCCAGCCGGTTCACCGGGGTGGACATCTCCGAGCAGGGCATCGGCGCGGCCAAGGCCGAGGCCGCCGTGCACGGCCTGGACAACGCCCGCTTCGTGCTCGCCGACTCGGCCGACCTCACCGGCGGGTACGACCTGGTGACCGCCTTCGACGTGATCCACGACCTGGCCCGCCCCGACCGCACCCTGCGGGCCGTCGCGGGGGTGCTGCGGCCCGAGGGCGTCTTCCTGATGGGCGACATCGCCGCCAGCAGCCTGCTGGAGGAGAACATCGACCATCCGCTCGCCCCGGCGCTGTACACCTTCTCGACCTTCTACTGCATGACGGTCTCGCTCGGCGAGGGCGGCGCCGGGCTGGGCACCGTCTGGGGCGAGCAGACCGCGCGCCGGATGCTCGCCGAGGCCGGCTTCGGCTCGGTGGACGTGTCGCGGATCGAGGGCGATCCGCTCAACCAGTACTACGTGGCGCGGCTGGCCGTCGCGGCGTAGCGCCCGCCCCGGCGGGGACAGGATCCGAGGGCCCGAGCGAAGGAGGGCGTCGATGACCGGCAACGGCTACGCACACCCCGAGGCACTGGTCGGCACCGAGTGGCTCGCCCGGCACCTGGACGACGGCACGCTCCGCGTGGTCGAGGTGGACGAGGACAACGGCGCGTACGAGCGCGGCCACCTGCCCGGCGCGGTCGGCTGGAACTGGGCCACCGATCTGCACAGCCCGGTCGGGCGCGACTACGTGGACCGCGCGGGCGTCGAGCACCTGCTGCGCGCGGCCGGGGTCGAGGAGGACACCACCGTCGTGCTGTACGGCGGCAACAACAACTGGTTCGCCGCCTACGCCTACTGGCTGCTGCGGCTGCGCGGCTTCGGCCCGGTGCGGCTGCTGGACGGCGGGCGCAAGAAATGGGAGCTGGAGGGGCGGGAGCTGACCGAGGAGGTGATGGACCACCAGCACAGCCCGTACCGGCTGACCGGGCCCGAGCACCCGGAGGTGCGGGCGATGCGGGACGAGGTCCTGGCCAAGGCGGAGGTCTTCGCCAAGCCCGGCTCGGACGCGGTGCTGGTGGACGTCCGCTCGCCGGCCGAGTTCCGGGGCGAGGCGCTGGCCCCGGCGCACCTGCCGCAGGAGCAGGCCCAGGTGCCGGGGCACATCCCGGGCGCCGTCAACATTCCCTGGTCGCAGGCGACCAGGGACGACGGGACGTTCCGCTCGGCCGAGGAGCTGCGGGAGCTGTACGGCGGACGGGGCGTCGGGTCGGAGCAGGAGGTGATCGCCTACTGCCGGATCGGGGAGCGCTCGGCGCACACCTGGTTCGCGCTGACCGAGCTGCTCGGCTTCGAGCACGTCAAGAACTACGACGGGTCGTGGACCGAGTACGGCTCGCTGGTCCGGGCGCCGGTGGCGCTGGGCGCCTGACGCGGTGGCAGCGGGCCGTCCGTGGACGGCTCATGACGTCGTGTCACGACCGGGCCGCCCGGCCATTTCGGCCTGTTTCTTCTCATGAACATTTCATCGTTCAGGCGTAGGACCGGGTTCGTTGGGACAAGGATCGATCCGACCCGTTGTCCCAGTGACCCTGTGGAGGACCCCTGTGCGCAAGAGGCTGATCGTCTCTGCCGCTGCCGGCGCGCTCGCCCTGCTCCTGTCCGTCCCCGCCTCCGCCGCCCAGGCCGGCCCGGGCGCGGCGGGGATCGGCGATCCCTACTACCCGAACGCCGGCAACGGCGGCTACGACGTCTCGCACTACGACATCCGGCTCAAATACACGCCCACCACCGACGAGCTGGAGGGCACCACCACCGTCCTGGCCACCGCCACCCAGGACCTCACCCGCTTCAACCTCGACTTCGTGCTCAGCGTGAAGGAGGTGCTGGTCAACGGCCGGGCCGCCAAGTTCACCACCAGCGGCGAGCAGGAGCTGGTGATCACCCCGTCCCGCACCGTCGCCAAGGGCAGCCCGCTCACCGTGGTCGTCCGCTACGCCGACAAGCCGGGCGAGGTCGAGCGCGGCGGGTACTCCGCCTGGCTGCGCACCCCCGACGGCGGGGTGGCCGCCAACGAGCCCGAGGGCGCCGCCTGGTGGTTCCCGGCCAACGACCACCCGACCGACAAGGCCACCTTCGACGTCTCGGTGCTGGTGCCGGAGGGCACCCAGGTGGTCAGCAACGGCACCCAGACCACCAGCTCCCGGCCCGGCTGGACCCGCTACAACTACCGGCAGACCAAGCCGCAGGCCACCTATCTGGCCACGCTGGCGATCGGGAAGTTCGACATCCGCAAGGACACCACCGAGGGCGGACTGCCGGTCATCACCGCCTACAGCCCGGACCTCGGCGTCAACCTCGGCGCGGCGCAGGCCAGCGTCGAGCGGACCGGCGAGCTGACCGACTGGCTGAGCACGGTGTTCGGCCCGTACCCGTTCGAGACCGTGGGCGGCTACGTGCCCAATGTGCCGACCGGGTACGCGCTGGAGACCCAGGGACAGGTCTTCTACAGCCCCGCGCAGTTCGCGCGCGGCGCCAACACCTCCGTCGTCGCGCACGAGCTGGCCCACCAGTGGTACGGCGACAGCGTCTCGGTGCAGCGCTGGAGCGACATCTGGCTCAACGAGGGCTTCGCCCGGTACGCGCAGTGGCTCTGGTCGGAGCACGAGAACGAGGGCACCGCGCAGGAGCTGGCCGACTACGTCTACGGCTACTACCCGGCCGACAACGCGTTCTGGTCCGTGCGGCCGGGCGACCCGGGCCCGGACCACCAGTTCGCCGGCGCCGTCTACGACCGCGGCGCGATCGCCATCCAGGCGCTGCGCAACACGGTCGGGGACGACAAGTTCTTCGCGATCCTGAAGGGGTGGCCGACCGAGCGCAAGTACGGGAACGCCACCATCCCGCAGTTCCAGGCCTACGCGGAGAAGATCTCCGGCAAGCCGCTGGGCGCGCTCTTCAACACCTGGCTGTTCACGGCCGGCAAGCCGGCGGTGGGCTCGGCCGGCGCGCCGGTCGGCTCGGCGCTGGCGGCGGCGCCCGGGGTCGCGGGCCTCGCTCCGGGGGCGTCGGCGGCGGCTCCGGCGCAGCCCAAGTCCTGGCAGAAGATCCAGGACACCAACGCGGTGCACGAGCACCAGGGCTGACGCTCCTTCACCCGTGTGCGGAGCGGGTGTTGCCGGGGCCCGGTCGGCCGCCCACGTGGGCGGCCGACCGGGCCTCCGGGTTCTCAGGGGCGCAGCGTGCGCTCCTCGGTCAGGACCAGGTCCTCGATGCCGCGCAGGAAACGCTCCATCGCGGGCCGGGGGAGCACCGCGGGGTCGGCCGTCATGGCGAGTTGCAGCGCGGTCGGGGTGCGCAGCGCGTCCAGGGCGTAGGTGAGCCCGGGGCGCGGGTCGAACTCGACCGGCCAGTCCAGGGTGGTGCCCCCGTCGGCCCCGGCGCCGGCGACGGCCGGGTCCGGGGCGGTGAGGCCGCCGGGGAGCAGGTCGCGGGTGTCGTTGAAGACGCAGGAGCGGTCGGCGAGCGGCACCCGGTCGGCGGTGAGGCGCTCGACCTCGGCGTCCAGCAGGCGCCGGTCGTAGTAGGCGTGCCGGTAGGCGGCGATCGACGCGGCGTGGGTGCGGCGCACGGCCGCGCCGAACTCGCCGTCGGCGTCCTGGAGATGGAGCAGGGCATCGCCGGCGATCACGCTCACCGCGTCGGTGAGGCCGGACAGGAAGCGGTTGTTGACCACCACCTGGAGCACCGCGTCCGGGCGGCCGGCCAGCCGGGCCGTCATGGCGGCGGTGGCCGCCAGCAGGACGGCGGAGGAGCCGGCCCGGTGGGCGGCGGCCACCGTGTCGACCGCGCGGAGCAGTGCGGGCGAGCTGAGCACGGCGTTCGGGAACCGGGCGGCGGGGTCGGCCGCCGGGGCGGGCGGGAACAGCCGGGCCGGGGCGGCGCGCAGCTTGCGCAGGGTGTGCGCGCGGGCGTTGGCATCGCGTTTGCGGCCGCGCTCCGAGGTCTGGAACGCGGCCTCCTCCAGGGGCTGCTGGGTGGTCCGGCCGGCTCGGACCGCGGCCGGGTCGGCGCCCAGGGCGAGTGCGGTGAGGTCGCGGACCAGCAGGCCCATCCCGGTGCCGTCCACGGCGGTGTGGGAGAGCACCAGGGAGATGTGCCGCACCAGGCCGTCGGCCACGACCAGGCCGACCCGGACCGGCCACTCGGTGCCGCAGTCGAAGGCACGGTCCGTCAGTTCCCGGTGCAGCGCGGCTCCGGCGGCGGTGAGCCCGGCCCGGTCGGTGCCGGCGGGGAGGTCCCGGACCAGGGCGGGCAGGGTGCCCGCCGGGTCGACGGTCTGGCGCAGTCCGGTGCCGTCCGGTTCGGGGAGCAGTCGGGTGTGCAGGGAGTCGTGCAGGTGCAGCAGGTGCCCGAGGGCGTCCAGGACCACCGGGAGCGGCAGGCCGGGGTCGAGCGGGGTGGCGGTGCCGATGTTGTAGCGGGGGCGGTCGGCGGGGGCCAGGCGGTTGACGACGTCCCAGATGGCTCGCTGGCCCCAGGTGGCGGGGCCGCTGCCGGAGCGGCCGTCGGCGAAGGGTATCTCCAGTTGTCGACTCGTGGTCACCGTGGGGGTTCTCCGATGCGCTGGTGCGGATGCGGGGCGGTGGTGCGGGCGGGTGCGGTGGGAGCCGTCCCGGAGAGTCTGCGGTACGGCCGCGAAATCGCGCCAGATGAAGGTCAATTCCGGTAAGGATCTTCGGAACCGGGGCTACCGGTCGGTACTCCCGGGGTCGGCGTGGCAGCATCTGACTTGTGAGGCGTGACATTGCACATGTCATGTGCGATTCGTGCGATGCCTGCCTCGCGAACGAACCCACCCTCCGTTCGTACGAAGGAGAAGTACCGAGATGAAGCGATTCGCCGCGCTCCTCGCCACTGGCGCCGCGCTCTCCGCGCTGGCCGTCACCGGGGCCACCCAGGCCTCCGCGCAGACCACCGGCGGCCCCTCCGGCCCCACCACCAAGAACTGCGTCGACGGTTACCCGGGCATCGTCAACCTGCAGCTCTGCGCCTCGGTGACCGGCAACCAGGTCGTGTTCTCCGGCTACGCGACCCCCGCCAGCGTTGCCTGGAACCCGCAGAAGGTGTCCTTCAACCTGACCGCCGGCGTCGTCGGCGGCGCCCTGATCGGGAGCGACTCGCCCTACGTGCTCATCACCGCCGGCGGCATCCCGGTCGGCAACGTCTCCGGCACCGCGCCGTGCGGCTCCAGCGTCCAGGGCACGTTCAACGTGACCCAGTGGGGCTGGCCGCCGTCGACCGCCACCATCACCGTGCCGGTCACCTGCTGATGAAGCACTGACCGGGGCCGGTCCCGCGGATCCTTCCGGGGCCGCGGCGAAGTCGGCGGGACCGGCCCCGGTCCCCGGCACCTCGTGCCGCAGCGGTGCGGCCGGTGCGGCGGCGCAACCAGGGTCTGGCGTAACCAGGGTCCGGTGGACCCAGGGTTCGCCGGACCCGGGTGGAGCAGGGCCCTGGGTGGCGCGCGGCGGCGGGACCAGAGTGGTTCCCGTCAGGCCGTCGGAGCCAACGAACCGCACCGGAGCAGAACATGAGCCACCCCACGTACCCCGCCCTCGCCACCCGCACCGCCGTCGTCACCGGAGCCGCCAGCGGCATGGGTGAGGCCACCGCCCGGCTGCTCGCCGCCGGCGGGGCCCGGGTCGCCCTGCTGGCCCGCCGCGCCGAGCGGCTGGACGCCCTCGCCGCCGCGATCACCGCCGACGGCGGCCGGGCCCTCGCCGTCACCGCCGACGTCACCGACCAGTCCTCGGTGGACGCCGCCGTCCGGACCGTGCACGACACCTGGGGCCCGGTCGACCTGGTGGTCAACAACGCCGGGGTGATGCTGCCCAATCCGCTCGCGGACGGGCGGATCGACGAGTGGACCCGGATGATCGACACCAATCTGACCGGCGCGCTGCGGATCGTCCGCGCCTTCTCCGCCGACCTCGTCGCGGCCGCCGCCGAGGGCCGCGCCGCCGACCTGGTCAACGTCTCCTCCATCGCCTCCCACGTCCTGTTCCCCGACTACGCCGTCTACGGGGCCACCAAGGCGGCGCTCACCCAGCTGTCCGCCGCGCTGCGCACCGAACTCGGCCCCCGGGACGTGCGGGTCGCCGCGATCGAGCCCGGGCTCACCGACACCGAACTCGGCGGGCACATCGACAACCCGGTGCTGCGCGAGCAGCTCGACGGGATGTTCGACGCGATGCCCGCGCTGACCGCCCAGGACATCGCCGAGCTGATCGCCTTCACCGTCACCCGCCCGCGCCATGTGAACCTCCGTCACCTGGTCGCCCTGCCGACCCGGCAGGCCTGAGCGTCAAGGCGGGGCGCGCGGTGCCACGCGATCGGGTGGCGGATACCTCCCATCCGGGTGATACCGGTTCCGTCGGGCCGTTCGTGCGCCAAGAGTGGTGCGCCATGACCACTGAAGACTTGGATGTTCCCCGCCCCGGCACGACCGACGTCGTGCCAGGACCGGCGCGGCGGTCGGTCGTCACGGTGACCGGAGTGTCCGTGCTCGCCGCCGGCCTCACCGCGGCCGCCGCCGTCCCCGCCGCGGCGCTCGCCCCCACCGCCCCGCCGATCGTGCCGCCCGCGGCCGACCCGCCCGTCGTCGCGCCGCCCGCCGCCGTGCCGCCGGGCACCGACGAGCGCGCTTTCACGACGGTCGCCCGCGCCATCGCGGTCTACGACGACCACGACCGGCCGCTCGTCCCGGCCTATCTGAAGATCGTCCGGGACGGCCTGCCGCCGGCGCGGGCCCGGGCGACCAAGCGGGTCCTGGTCGTCGGGGCCGGACCGGCCGGACTGCTCGCCGCCGACCTGCTCAACCGGGCGGGCCACGACGTCGTCGTGATCGAGGCCAACGGCAACCGCGTCGGCGGCCGGATCAAGACCTTCCGCAAGGGCGGCCACGAGAACGGCGCCCAGCCCTTCGCCGACCCGCTGCAGTACGCCGAGGCCGGGGCGATGCGGCTGCCCGAGAGCCACCCGCTGGTGATGGCGCTGCTCGACAAGTACCGGCTGCCGCGGCAGGAGTTCCTGCTGGTCGACGTCGATCCGCAGAACCCCTCGCAGCGGACCAACCGCACCTGGATCCACGTCAACGGGCTGCACGTCCGGCGGGCCGACTACGAGCGGGACCCCTCGGCCGTCAACGAGTCCTTCGGCGTCACCGGCCCCAACCGCGCCAGGACCGCCGCCGTGATCTACGCCGAGGCGCTGGAGAGCGCGCTGACGCTTGTCCGGGGCAAGGAGGGCCCGGCCCTGGTGGAGGGCTGGGCCACCGTGCTGCGGCGGTACGGCCACTGGTCGATGTACCGGTACCTCACCGAGCAGGGCGGGCTGGACACCAGGACGATCGACCTGATCGGCACCGTCCAGAACGTGACCTCGCGGCTGCACCTCTCCTTCGTGCACAGCTTCCTGTCCGCCGCGCTGATCGACCCGAAGACGAAGTTCTGGGAGATCAAGGGCGGTACGGCGAAGCTCGTCGACGCCCTGTACGCGCCGGTGAAGGGGAAGGTGCGCTTCGACCGGCGCGCGGTGCGGATCGACCGGCACGGCGGCAAGGTCCGGGTGCACACCGTTTCCGAAGCCTGTCAGAGCGGTCAGGGCGGTGCGACGGAGGTCTTCGAGGGGGACGAGGCGATCGTCACCGTCCCCTTCGCCGGGCTGCGGCACGTCACCTTCGACCCGCCGCTGGGCTACGGCAAGCGGCGGGCGGTCACCGAACTGCACTACGACGCCGCGACCAAGGTGCTGCTGGAGTTCTCCCGCCGCTGGTGGGAGTTCACCGAGGAGGAGTGGCGGGCGGCGCTGGACTCGGTGGAGCCCGGCCTCTACGAGAAGTACCGGCAGGGCAAGGTCCCCGACGGCCGGTACCTCGGGGCCCACGACTCGGTGAAGGCGCTCGGGGTGAGCGTCCCCGGCGAGCTGCGGGAGTGCTTCGCGGCCTTCCGCCCGGTCGGCGGCGACCCGCCGGCCGCCCATGTGCGCGGCGGCGGCGCGGTGACCGACAGCGCCAACCGGTTCGTCTACTTCGAGCACGCCCACCCGCTGGAGGGCAGCGCCGGAGGCGTGGTGCTGGCCTCCTACAGCTGGGCGGACGACGCGCTGAAGTGGGACGCCTACGCCGACGAGGAGCGGTACCTGCGGGCGCTGGCCGGGGTGCAGGCCGTTTTCGGCCGCCGCTGCGAGGTCTTCTTCACTACGAAGGCCAGGACGCAGTCGTGGATGCGTGACCACTACGCCTATGGGGAGGCCTCGGTGCTGCTGCCGGGTCAGCACACCGAGCTCTTCCCCGACATCCCCGGCTCCGAGGGGCCGCTGCACTTCGCGGGGGACCACACCTCGACCAAGCCGGCCTGGGTCGAGGGCGCGCTGGAGTCGGCGGTCCGGAGTGCGCTGCTGGTGCACACGGGCTGAGCCGGTCAGGGCGATCCCCGCGCGCCGCGGGGATCGCTCGGGTGCTGGGTGGCGGGTGTTGGGCGTCGGGGGGC
>NZ_JZWY01000747.1:0-1447 GCF_000966955.1 Streptomyces sp. NRRL S-495 | reverse complement strand
AACCGCGTACATCATGTCCGGTCCGGGCTCCTCGGCATTGCGCCACGACGCGCATCCCGGGCCGTTCCGGCCCCTGGCTCGGCCACCGGCTGCCATCCCCACGCGAGACGCACAGCGCCGCGTCCGGATCGGCGCCCTTCCGTGACAGTTCACGGTTCGAGGTTCCGCGCCCCCGCTTCCCGCGGTGGGCGCCGACTGCAGGTGACGTGCCGCACGGTTTCACCGTCCACGCTCCGCTCTCCACACTTTTCGGCCCGTTCCTCGCGGCCTCCTGCCTGCGCTCTGCGCTGCGGAGCCCCCTTGCGACGCGCCGTCCAAGGAAGGTTTCGCATGAACCGTTCCACTCGTTCCCCGTACCGCAACACCGACTCCCGCTCCGGGGGCTCCCGCCGCTCCTCCGGCGGCTCCTACGGATCCCGCTCCGGCGGCGGTTCCTTCTACGGCGACCGGCCCTCCGGTGGCCGTGGCTCCCGCCAGGGCTCCTCCTCGCAGGGCGAGTTCGCGATGCCGGTGAGCACCACCCCGTCGCTGCCGGCCGTCGAGACGTTCGACGAGCTGGAGATGCCGAAGGCGCTGCTGTCGGTGCTGACCCGCCAGGGCGTCACCGCGCCGTTCCCGATCCAGGCCGCCACGCTGCCGAACTCGCTGGCCGGCCGTGACGTCCTCGGACGAGGCCGGACCGGCTCCGGCAAGACCATCGCGTTCGGCCTCGCCGTGCTGGCCAGGACCGCCGGGCAGAAGGCCGAACCGCGCCGCCCGCTGGCGCTGGTGCTGGTGCCCACCCGGGAGCTGGCGCAGCAGGTGACCGACGCGCTGACGCCGTTCGCCCATGCGGTGCGGCTGCGGATGGCCACGGTGGTCGGCGGGATGTCGATCGGTCGGCAGGCGCAGGCGCTGAACCGGGGTGCGGAGGTCGTGGTGGCTACCCCCGGTCGGCTCAAGGACCTGATCCAGCGCGGCGACTGCCAGCTGGACGGGGTCGGCATCACGGTGCTCGACGAGGCCGACCAGATGGCCGACATGGGCTTCCTGCCGCAGGTCACCGAGCTGCTGGAGCAGGTGGCGGAGGGCTGTCAGACGATGCTGTTCTCGGCGACCCTGGACCGCAACGTCGACCGGCTGGTGCGGCGCTTCCTCAAGGACCCGGTCACCCACTCGGTGGACCCGTCCGCCGGGGCGGTCAGCACCATGGAGCACCACGTGCTGCAGGTGCAGAACTTCGACAAGAACGCCACGATCGCGCACATCGCCTCCCGCGACGGCGGGGTGATCATGTTCATCGACACCAAGGACGGCGCCGACCGCCTGGTGGACGACCTGCTCGCCAACGGCGTGAAGGCCGCCGCCCTGCACGGCGGCAAGTCCCAGCCGCAGCGCAACCGGACCCTGGAGCAGTTCCGCAACGGCCAGGTCACCGCGCTGATCGCCACCAACGTCGCCGCCCGCG
>NZ_JZWY01000746.1:0-461 GCF_000966955.1 Streptomyces sp. NRRL S-495 | reverse complement strand
GGTCCGGCACCGTCGTCACCCTGGTCCTGCCCAGCCAGCGCCGCGGGATGGCCCGGATGATGGCCACCGCCGCCATCACCCCGGTCACCACCCGCGTCAGCGCCGGCGACGAGGAGCTGGTCCGCATCACCGGTGCCCGGGTGCCCACCGGAATCCCCGTCGTGATCGAGGCCCCCGTCGTGGAACGGTCCCGCCGCGGCCCGTCCGCGAACCGCAACCGGCGCAGCCGCCCCGCCCGCCCCGTCGGCGGTTCCGGTGCCGCCGGCGGTACCGGTGCGGGTTCTGCGGGCCGCCGCCGGGCACCGAGGCGCGCCACCGCGGCCGCCTAGGGACCAGGGTCCGGACCGGGAGCGCCACCCGCGCTCCCGGTCCCCTGCCCTGCCCCCTGCGCCCCGGCCCCTGTGCCCCGCCCCCGCCGGAACCGACCCTCTGGAGTCCGCCCATGACGCTCACCCTCGAAC
>NZ_JZWY01000745.1:0-6064 GCF_000966955.1 Streptomyces sp. NRRL S-495 | reverse complement strand
CATGACGCTCACCCTCGAACGCCCCGCGACCACCACCACGGTCGGCGACCTCATGCGCCACCCCGAGCTCCAGATCAGCGACGACGTCATGGTCGACGTGGCGATCGACATCCTGCACAGCTCCGGCGCCGATCACGTCCTGGTCCGCGACGACGACGGCTGCTGCGCGGGGCTGCTGACCCGCGCACACCTCGCGCCGTTCGAGGTCCGCTCCCGGCTCTCCGAGCGGATCCCGGTCCGCGACATCGCCTTCGACCGTGCCCCGTTCGCCACCGCCGACCTGCCCGCCGCCACGGCGGCCGCCGCCATGCGCGCCCGGGGCCTGGCCGTGTGGCCCGTGGTGGGCCACGACGGCCACGCCGTCGGTCTGTTCAGCCTCTAGAGCGGGCGGAGCCCGGTCACCGGTTCGGCCGGTGCTGCTGGCCTCCCCGGCCTGGTCCGCCGGACAGGCTCTCCCCGCGGATTCGCACCGGTGGCGCGAACGCCGGGCCTCACCGGGCGTCGCCGGCCGCCACGTCGACACCCACGTTCACGTCCACGTCGCGGCCCGTGACCAGGCGGGCGGTGCCGTCGGCCAGGCGGTAGGACAGTCCGACCACGGCGGTGCTGCCCTCGGCGACCGCGTCCGAGAGGCAGCGGGAGCGCTCCAGCAGCAGGTCGACGGTGTGCCGGACGTGCTCGGCGATGAAGTCCGCGTCCTCGGTGTGCCCGGCGGCGTTGGCGGCCAGCACGCTCGGGGTCACCCGTTCGACGACGTCCCGCACGTAGCCGCGCGCCGTGGTGCCGGCCGCGACGGCGGCCCGGGTGGCGGCGACGGCCCCGCAGGAGTCGTGGCCCAGCACCACCACCAGGGGGCAGCCGAGCACACTGACCCCGTACTCGATGCTGCCGAGCACCTCCGGCCCCGTGACGTGGCCCGCGGTGCGCACCACGAACATGTCACCGAGCCCCTGGTCGAAGATGATCTCGGCGGCGAGGCGGGAGTCGGAGCAGCCGAACAGCACCGCGAACGGTGCCTGGGCGGGCGCGGTCTCGGTCCGGCGGGCGGCGTCCTGGTTCGGGTGCTCGGGTATCCCGGTGACGAACCGGTGGTTCCCGGCCAGCAGCGTTTCGAGGGCTTCCCGGGGTGTCAGAGGCTGTGTGTCGGTCATGGTCGCAGACTATGACCTCCCTGTTCGCCCGGCGCGGGCGGGACGGTCCACCGGGTCGTGGACGGAGGAACCGTCGCGGTTCCCCGAGGCGCGCCGGAGTAGCCCCGAGCAGTCAGGTGAGCGGCAGCAGCGTCAGGCGCCGGCCGGTGGGACAGGCCGAGCGGGCCGCCCCGACCTCGGACATCGGAGCGGCCGTCTCGCAGAGTGACCGGGTACTCGTCCCCGGCCCCGGGCTCCGTTAGAGTCGCCGGCATGACCCTGCTCGTGAGCCGCCGCCATGTCGACCATGGCCGCGCCACCACCACGGGTTGTCGCCGCGTCCTCTGACGCGGCCCGCACTCCGCCGACACCTCGTCCGTCGCACGAGGCCGGCCGCTCCGGAACCCGAGCCGATCGGCCCCGTTCCCACCCGCACGCACGTACCTCCCTACGCACCTGCGCACGCGCGTAGGCGCGGCGTGCGTACGCGTGCCGCGCAGGAGCGGGACGGCACGGCCACCGGGTTCCCCGTCCCCTCTCGACCCCAGGAACGGGATCCTCCATGCGCCCGCGCACCCAACGCGCCATCCGTACCGCACTGACCCTTGCCGCCGCGGCGGTGCTCTGCACGCCCGCCACCGCTGCCCAGGGCGCCGGCGGCACCTTCGGGCCGCTGCCGCCGCCGAACCCCGCCACCGCCGCGAACGGCACCGCGACGATGCACGGCGACAGCGCCTCCAGCGACACCACGCCCTACCCCGGACCCGGCAGCGGCGCCGTCAACTGGAGCCGTACGGCGCTCGCCTCGGCCTGCCCGACCGTGGTGATCGGCAGCGACCGCCGCCCGGTGGTCCTCTGCACCACGATCTTCGGGCAGACCCCGACCGTGCACCTGCTCGACCCCGGGACCGGCGCCGACCTCGCCTCGCTGGCGCTGCCCAAGGGCAGTCTGTTCGGCGGGGTCTACGCCTACCTCGACAACACCGACGCCCTGGTCCTGGTGGACGGCGGCAACAATCTGCTGCGAATAGGCCATCACCTCAGCACCGACGGCTGGAAGCTGACGATCGACCAGACGACCCCGCTGGGGGCGGCCGTTCCGGCCGGGGACAACATCACCGGCCTCAGCCCCGGCTGGAACGGCCGGGTCTGGTTCGCCACCGGCGGCGGAACCATCGGCACGGTCGACACCGCCACCGGTGCGGTCCGCACCCTCAACACCGGTGAGGGCGTGCAGAACAGCATCTCCACCGTCCCCGGCCACACCGCCGTCGCCACCGACCACGCGCTCTACCTGCTCACCGAGACCGCCGACGGCACCCCGACCGTCGAATGGCGCGCCCCCTACGACCGGGGCCCCGGCCGCAAGCCCGGCCAGCTGAGCTGGGGGACGGGCGCGACGCCGAGCTTCTTCGGCCCCGGGACCGGCACCGAGTACGTCACCATCACCGACAACGCCGCGCCGCACGAGAACCTGCTCGTCTACCGGGTCGCCGGCGGCCCGGACCCCGTCTGCACCACGCCTGTCCTCACCCAGTACCCCGCGAGCGGCACCGAGGACGCCGTCATCGCCTCCGGCCGCAGCGTCTTCGTCACCAACACCTACGGCTACCCGTACCCCGCCCTCCCGGCCGGAGCGCCCGCCAGCGTCCCGGCCTCGGCCGGGTTCGACGGCGGGCTGAGCCGCGTCGACCTCGACGCCGACGGCAACGGCTGCCACCCGGTCTGGAACAGCAACGTCAAATCGGCCGCACTGCCGCGGCTCTCGCTGGGGGACGGGAAGATCTACACCTTCACCGTCAGCGGCCCGACCGGCTCGGCGGGGGCGCAGACCTTCGCGTCCTACTCCTACGCCACCGTCGATCCCGGGACCGGCGCCCAGCTCTCCAGCTCCTGGATCGGCCTCGGGCTGCTCTACAACCCGCTGCAGATGACCGGCACCACCGGCCCGGACGGGACGCTCTACCAGGGCACCGAGACCGGGGTGATCAAGGTGACCCGCCGCTGACGCGCGCAGCAGTCGCGGCAGCCGGGCCGCCCTCCCACGCAAGGGATCGCGCGGGAGGGCGGCTACCGGCGTCTACCTCGGCAGCTTCAGCGCGGCCGCCCTCGTCGTCCGGCTCCGTACCTGATCGACCGGAGAAGCCCCGGTCGCCGTGGCCCGGCGCGGGAGCTCCTGGCGTGGGAGCTCCCGGCGTGGGAGCTCCCGGCCGGGTGCGGGCGGCAGCCCGATCCGGGCCAGGTCGGAACGTTCGGCGTCGGGCGCATCGAGGGACTTCGCGCGCTTGGCCGCATCGACGGAACCGGGTCCGTGGATGGTGAGCTCGAAGTCCTGGTGCGCCTTGGCGTCCGGCGCGAACGGCAGACGGATCCGCCCGTCCGCGACCAGACGGCGCACCTCGGCCCGGCTCAGGCCGAGCCCGAGCTGGAGCAGCCGCTCCACCCGGACCGGCGCGGGCAGCTCGAAGCGCACCTGCACCGGGAGCGGGTTCGGGTCGTCGAGCGCGTACAGCGGCATGCGGGTCTCCAGCTCCCACGTCCCGGTCCAGTCGAGCCGGTACCGGTTCTTCGCCGCGAGCGACGCGCTCGTCACCAACTCCCGGACCGCTGCCGGGTCGTTGATCTCGTAGGCCACCAGCCGGGCCGGCTCCAGCGTCGAGACGTGGGCGCGCTCGTGGACGGGCACCTTCGAGGTCCGGTCGCACGTCGCGCAGCTCAGCAGCAGCCACACGTCGAGCATCTTGCCGTTCGCGTTGACACGGATCTTCCCCGAGGCGCGGTGCCGCATGCCGGGGCAGTCCGGGCAGGACCGGACGACGGTGGGCAGGGCGGACTGACGCACGGCCCACAGGGCCTTGCGGTCGGTATTCATAGATGTGTTGGGTGCTTTCAGGACTCAGCAGGAGGGCATGCCGAACTCACTCGGCGGCTCCCGCTCTGCGACGGATGCTCACGAGGGGCGCGACCCATCGCCCCGGGGCCGGGTCGTCAGGCTCCGGGGTCGATCGCGCGACAGGTACGTACTACGTGGCAGTCATCAAAAGTCCATGCGGGAGATCATGAGCGAGTCGCCTGCCCGCGGCAACCGAATTTCCGCGTGCCCTCGGGCGGCGACAGCTCACAGGTGGGACTACCGCCCGACGGCACCGAGAATGCGGTCGGCCACCAGGTCCGGGCGGTCGGTCGGAAGTGCGTGGCCGGCACCGGGCACGATCTCCACCCGGGCCGTGGGTACGAGCTTGCCGAGCCGGTCGGCGACCTTGCGCGAGTCGTGCATGGCGCTGCGCGCCCCGAGCAGGAACAGCGCGGGGGTACGCAGACGGCGGAGTTCCTCGTCGGAGAAGACCGGCGGCACCGGGAGTGCGCGGCGGAATCCCGTCGATGCGCGCATCAGCTTCATCAGTTCGCCCTC
Source organism: Streptomyces sp. NRRL S-495 (assembly GCF_000966955.1). Classification (NCBI taxonomy): domain Bacteria; kingdom Bacillati; phylum Actinomycetota; class Actinomycetes; order Kitasatosporales; family Streptomycetaceae; genus Streptomyces; species Streptomyces sp. NRRL S-495. The sequence continues at coordinate 1,522 of NZ_JZWY01000745.1, read as the reverse complement.
CAGGACGGCGCTGTTGCCGACCAGGCGGGCCAGCGGGGGGCGGAGCGGGCGCGGCGCTGTCGCGGCGAGGGCGCCGGCGATCAGCCAGGTGTAGAACCGGGCGCCGAAGTCGGCGAAGCCGGCGGGATCCACCAGGGTGAGGGAAGCGGTCCGTCCCGGGTGGTGGATCCGGTGGTTGAGCGCCAGCCAGCCGCCGTAGGAGCAGCCGACGAGATGGGCGGCCGTCACCTCCAGTGCGGCCAGGAGTTCCTCCAGCCAGGCGGCGCCGTCCCGGCCGTCGGCGATCGGTGCGGTCTGCACGCTCGCGCCCGGCTCGCCGACGGTGTCGACGGCGATGACCGGACGGTGCTGCGCCAGCGTGTCGATGTACCGGTGCCACATCAGTGCGTTTCCGCCCGATCCGGGCAGCAGCACGATCGGCTCGCCGTTCTGCGGCCCGGTTCGGTAGACGCGGGTGGTCCCGAACGCGGTCGGAAGGTCCAGCGCCGTCCGCGGCCCCGGCCACAGTTCGGCCAGAGCGCGCTCGTAGGCGGTGCGGAATCGGTCCCTGGCCTGGTCGTTCTTGAACTGGCTGATTCGCATGATACATGTGTATCACGGCATGATACGGGTGTACCAGAGAGGGTGTGACAGGGAGGCGGGACCATGAACGCGCGGGTCGATCACGAGGAACGCCGCCGGCAGATCGCCGAGGCGCTGCTGCGGATCGCCGACACCCAGGGGCTGCAGTCGGCCAGCATGCGGGCGGTCGCGGCCGAAGCCGGTGTCTCCCTGCGGCTGGTGCAGTACTACTTCGAGACCAAGCAGGGGCTGCTGCTGGACGCGCTGGCCAGGCTGTCCGCCCAGCTCCAGGCCCGCATGGAGAAGTGGATCAGCGAGGCGGGCTCCCCGCCCACACCACGCGGCACCGTGACCGCGATCCTGTCCTGCATCCTGCCGACCGACCCGGAGAGCCGCCGGATCACCAGGACCTACGCCGCCTACTACACCCTGGTGCTCAACGACCCCGAGGTGCTGGAGAAGCACGGCGCGCGGCAGCCCGAACTGCTGGAGGGCTTCCTCGCGAAGCGCATCGGCGCGGCCCAGCAGGCCGGGGAGATCGCCCCCGACAAGGACCCCGGGATCGCCGCTGCCGGACTGCTGGCCATGGTCAACGGTCTGGGTTCGAGCGTGCTGGGCGGCCAGCGCACCGGCGAGGCGGCGCTGGCGATCCTCACCCGTCATCTGGACGAGCTGTTCCTTGACCCGGCCCCGTGAGCGAGGAGGCCGAACGGGACGTCCTCCTAGGCATTGTCCTGGCGATCGTGAGCGGAGCCAGATGGCGAGCGCGGCTGCTGTGACGGTTCCGAGGTAGACGTAGCCGCGCTTGTCGAACCTGGTCGCGACCGCGCGGAAGGTCTTCAGCTTGTTGATCGCCCGTTCGACGGTATTGCGCTTCTTGTAGCGGTCCTGGTCGAAACCAGGTGGCCGGCTCCCAGTCCTGCCGCGTCGGACCCGGTTGGCGGCTTGATCGGTCTTCTCC
>NZ_JZWY01000744.1:0-8519 GCF_000966955.1 Streptomyces sp. NRRL S-495 | reverse complement strand
GGTCTTCTCCGGGATGACGTGCCGGATTCCGCGTCTGCGCAGATAGCGGCGGGTTTGACGGTTGCTGTAGCCCTTGTCCGCGCTGACGCTGTCCGGCTTCGTGCGCGGCCTGCCGCAGGTCAGCCTTGGCACCCGGATCTTGTCCATGACCGGCTCGAACTGGGCGCAGTCGGCGCACTGCCCAGGCGTGATTACCAGTGAGAGCACCCGGCAACGGCCGTCCGCACTCAGGTGGATCTTGGTGGTGAAGCCGCCGCGCGAGCGGCCGAGCGCCTCACCTCCCGCACCACCTCCGCCAGCCGGTCGATCAGTTGCGCCCGGACCCGAGCGGTTTTGACCTTCTCGGCGGAGCCCCTTTTGAGGGCGGGCGGCGGAGCGTGCCGGGCGCCAGCGGCGTGGTGGTGTGCGCGCACGGACGTCGAGTCGACCGAGATGTCCCAGTCGATCTCGCCGACCGCGTCCGCCTCCGCCTGCACCCGCTGGAGGAGCATCTCCCACGTTCCGTCCGCCGACCAGCGGCGATGCCGCTCGTGCACCGTCTTCCACGGTCCGTACCGTTTCGGCAGATCACGCCACTGCACACCCGTGCGTATTCGGTACAGCACCCCGTTCACGACCTGGCGATGATCCCGCCACCTGCCACAACGCCCGTTGCTCACCGGCAGGAGCGGCTCAAGCCACTCCCACTGAGCATCCGTCAGATCACTCCCAGTACTCATAGTCCTATCAACGGCTCAACTGCTCGCCAGGACATTGCCTGCGGTGTGAATGCCGGGCTTGCGGTTGACGCTGCGGCAGCTCCTACGGTCGTGACCAAGGCCGGAACGACCGGCCCGGCGAGACGAAGGTAAGGAACGAGGACGATGGACCTGTCGATCGCGGAGGTGGCCCGACTGTCGGGCGTGACCGCCCGGACGTTGCGGCACTACGACGAGATCGGCCTGCTGCCGCCGGCCCGGATCGCCGCCAACGGGCACCGGCACTACGGGGAGAAGCAGCTCCTGACGCTGCAACAGATCCTCGTGCTGCGGGCGCTCGGCGTCGGCCTTCCGGAGATCGGCCGAATCCTCTCCGAGCAGGTGGACGAGGTGGAGGCCCTGCGCGGCCACCACCACCGTCTCCTCGCCGAACGGGACCGGCTGGACACCCTGGCCACCACTGTCGCCCGCACTCTCGCCGACCTGGAGCGATCCCGAAAGGACGGCCAGCCCATGACCATCAACCGCCCGGAGAACCTCTTCGAGGGTATCCAGCCCGACCAGTACGAGGACGGCCTCCAGGACTTCCCCGAGCTCGCCGAGGCGACCAACCGCCGCACCGCGACGATGGACGCCGCCGAGCTCGAGGCGGGCCAGCGCGAGCGAACGGCCGGAATGATCCGCCTCGCGGAGCTACTGGCGGCCGGCACCCCGGCCTCCGCCGACTCCGTCCAGGCCGAGATCGACGCCCAGTACCGCTCGCTCGCCGAGCTGCACCCCGTCACGCCTGAGGAGTTCCGCGCCATGGGCCTCGGCTGCGTGCAGAACCCGTCCTGGCGCGCCGCCTACGAGGCTGTCACTCCCGGCCTGGCCGAGTACCAGCACACCGCGATCGAGTTCTACGCCACCACCCGCCTGGCCTGACCCGGCACCGGCGCTCCTCCTCATCCCACCGGACGGTGGAGGAGCGCACGGCTCAGCCGGCCCCCGGCCCTGCCGCGGCGATCAACAAGGTGAAGACCTTCCGCGCGGTTGCAACCAGATTCGACAAGCGCGGCTACGTCCACCTCGGAACCGTCACAGCAGCCGCGCCCGCCATCTGGCTCCGCTCATGATCGCCAGGACAATGCCTAGCACACCCGGGGCGCCCCGGGGCGGCTTGTGCCGGGAATCCCCGGCTCTTTCGCCGAAGCCCGACGGCGCCGCGCGCCGCGCCTCTACAGTCGCCAGCCTGTCGCCACAGGTGGTGGCGCTACGGCTTAGCACAGGGAGGCCCGTTCATGGCCAACGAGTTCCAGCGGCGCAAGCTCCGCAACGTCTTCGCCGCCTTCGACACCGACGGGGACGGCTGCCTCCGGAAGAACGACTTCGAGGCCCTGGCGGAGCGGTGGGGCCGACTCCCGGCCGTCCAGCGGGACGCCGCCCTGGGCGTCAGGGTCGAGGCGCTCATGTTGGGCTGGTGGGACCACCTGCTCACGGTCGCGGACAGCAACCACGACGGCAAGGTCGACATGGAGGAGTTCCTCGCCCTCGTCGACCGGCTCCCCGCCCTGCGCGAAGTGGTCATGGCGACCGCCGACACGGTCTTCGACGCGGTGGACGAGAACGGCGACGGCCGAATCTCCCGCGCCGAACACAGCCGGCTCGTCGACATCTGGCACGGCCGGACCGTGCCGACCGACGACGACTTCGACCTGCTCGACCTGGACGGCGACGGCTACCTCAGCCGACCCGAATTCGCCCTCCTGTGGGAGCAGTTCTGGATCAGCGCCGACCCGTCCGACCCCGGCAACGCGATGTGCGGCCGCATCCCGGAGCAGTGACCTCGCAACCGTCCGGACCGGTCACAGGATGTTCCACACGCCATCGAGGTCGCCGCGCCGCAACCCTCCGACCCGGCGCCGCACCTCGGCGAGCGCCGGGCTGCCCGCAGCGGCGCGCTTGGCATTCGTGGTGATCATCCGCAGCTCACGCAGGTCGCGCAGGACGGCGTAGCCGCTCCACGCCGTCACGTCGAAACCGTACGCGTCGGCGAACCGCTGGTAGTGGCTACGGCCGTAGCCGAACCGGCGGCAGTGGATCTCCACGGTGACGAGATCCAGCTCAGGAGGGCCGAAGCAGGCGGTGTCCCAATCGCACAGCACCGCCGTTTCACCGTGATGAAGGGCGTTCCGGTGCTGGGGGTCGCCTTGGAGCAGCCCGGGACGCAGCACGTAGTCGACGTCGGCCAGTGCTGATTCGAGGGCGGACAGCCGCTGCCGCAGAAAGGACGTTTCGGCAGGGGAGAGGTTCGTGATCGCCGCGATCGAGCGCCGGATCGCACCGACCGTGTCGAGCGGCCGGACGCCGAAGGGAGGCGGCGGGAGCCGGTGCAGCATGAGGAGGGGGACGGCGAGGTGGGCAGCCGGTACGGGATGCTCGGGCTGGGGGAGGTACTGCCAGAAGGTCACGGCGTGCACGCCGACGAGGACGGGCTGCTCCACCGGTAGCAGTTCGACGGTCGGGAAGCTTTGAGCGCTGAGCCACCGAACCAGTTGCACGGTGCGTTCGACGTCGTCCACGGGCGTACCTGCACGGGCAATCTTGGCAACCACCCCGGCCGCCTTGAGGAGGAACACGGCGTTGGTGTGGCCGCGCAGCATCTCGGCACCGGCGGTGTCCACCCCGATCCGGCGGCAGGCGTCGTGGAGAACGGCGTGCACCTCGGACTCGGCGAATCCGCCGATGACAACCGGAACAGTCATACCCGTCAGGCTGACGGGTGAGCGCTGTCGCTGTCACCTCCTGCCGGTCGGGAGGGCAAGGACCTCGCCGAGATCGCGCACGGCACGGGAGGCACGTACTTTCGTCGGCAGGATGTTGATCAGCTCCCGGGCCCGGGCACCCAGGATCTCGGTCCGGTGGGCTTCGGGCAGTGCCAGGACGGTGTGCGTGGCCAGTTCGCAAGCCTCGGTCACGTTGTGTTCCCGGGCCAGGCACATCGCTTGTTCGAGGGCCAGCAGGGCTGGGTCGATCCCGCTGCGGTCGCGGTACAACGACAAGGCCTCTTCCTGAACTTGACGGGCTTCCTGCACCTCACCGAGCGCGGTGTGCGCGCCGGAGAAGTAGAGGAGCAGTCGGCGTCGCGGAAATGCCCAGGCGTCGTCGGCGGTCGACGGAGGGCAGCGGTCGAACAGATCGCGGGCCTGCGTGATCGCCCTTCGGGCTCCCTCGGTGTCACCCTGCCGGGCTCGCGCGCGGGCCTCGGCGGCAGCGGCGAAGGCTCCGGTGGAGGTCGCCCGACCGCGGTTCAGCAGGCGGGCTTCGCGGGTCAGGCTCACAGCTCGCTCCGATGGGCCGTAGTAGTAGGGCAGCATCGCGGCCTGAATCCGTACGCGCGCCCGGAGGTCCCCGCTGCCGCTGTCGTCGGCCGCTGACCGGGCCGTGCCGAACCACAGTCGGGCCTGGTCCAGCCGTCCCAACTTCATCAAGGTGTCCCCGACGAGGGTCGCCAGCATGGCGACCATCTCCGAGAGCCGGCTCTGCACGACAGCCGGCTGCCGGGCTGCGGCAAGGAGCCGCAGTTCCTCGAGCAGCCGCACCAGCTGGGCCAGCATCTCGGTAGGAGGTGAGGCAGCATAGGCCTGTCGCAGGTCCATGATCTGCTCGTCCAGGACCTCCAGCTGCGTCGCGCCAGTCGTCGTGCTGGCGAGAGTCTCTTCGACCCTGCGACGATAGGAGTCGATCAATTCGTCGAGGGGATCGACCACCGCAGGCGCGACGACCGGGCGCAGCCACACGAGTCCACCAGGCCCTTGAGCCGGTGCGGTGGTTGCGGTCGCCGGGGAGGATGTCGACCGGTAATCGCCTGCCAGGCCGAGCCCTTGGGCGTTGGTCTCGTACAAGCGGCATAGCAGGTCGATCGTGCCGGCTCGTGGTGTCCGGCCGGTTTCCCAGGCCCCGAGCTGGTCCTGGTCCACCTTCGGCCGCGCAAGCCCCAATGTCTCGCACAGTTGGATCAGCTCGCCCACTGCCCGGCGCAGTGTCCATCCCCGGCCGAGGCGATGTGCACGAAGACGGCTCACCCCGCAGCAGTTGGCGATCTCCGCCACGGTGGTGTCGGTTGTCCAACCACTCGCCTCGGCACGGGCTCTGACACGCGCTGCGCAGGACGGCTTGTGTGCCATTTCCCACCTCCCCGGTAACTGACCTACAGATCGTAGTAGGGGAGTTACCGACAGAGAGCATGGAGACAGTAACCAGTTACTGCCTTGCTGCCGCCGGAGTCACGGATCCATCAGTTCGGCGGAGAACCAGTAAGGAGTTCCGATTGCCGAGAATCAGCGATCCCGCGAATCTCTGGGGACACGCGACGGACGCGGCAGGTCTTCCCATCGACAGCTGGGAAGACCTGCCGACACGCTGCACAGCCTGGAGGACCGGCCATGATCCGCGTTGCCCAGTTCAGATTCACGGTGACCCTTGCCACCGTTCCGGTATACCGGAACGCGCTGGTTCACAGCATTGTCGACCTCGCCGGCGTCGCCCTCGATGACGACCTGGCGTACGCGCTCAGACTGTGCAGTTCGGAGTTGCTGGCCAACGGCGTCGAGCACGCCGGCCTCGGCGACGCGGCCGAGCTGCTGGTCGAAGGTGACTTGGACAAGCACCGGAAGAGCCTGCGGATCACCGTCACCGACGGCGGCCTGACCGTCCCGGACATGGTCGGCGGCCTCGATGACCTGTCGGCGACCGGCGGGCGCGGCCTCGCGGTCGTCTCCGGCTTCGCCAAAGACGTCGGCTGGGGCCAGCGCAGGGATGACGCCGACAGGATCGTCGGCTGGAGCGTGTGGTTCGAGCTCGATGTACAGCTTCCCTCACCCACTGCCCAGGCGGAAGACCAGCTGGTAGGCAATGATCTCCGGGCCGGACAGCGACGGGCCTCGCCGATGAGCGAGGCCGCGCGGCCGGGCGACTACGACCAGAAGCCGGCCCGTCTCAACACCACGGGCCGTCACGTCGCCTGATGCCAGTTCGCGCTGTACACCCCCTGCTCCCGCTCCTGCCGTCGAAGGAGGTCCGTGATGTTCGCCGCCCCGGCGGTTGTGATTCTCCGGCGTTCTTTGCCCGAAGGCGGCCCCGGAGCCCCTGTCGCCTCGTCAGGCTGCTATGTCCGCCCGCAGCCGGTCGAGGGTGCCCTGTGCCTGCTCGCGGATACTGGGGAGGGCGTCGCTTGCGCGGATGACCCGTTGGACCTGGTGTGGCAGGCGGTGCAGTTCGGCGCCGTGCAGGGCTGTGCGCAGCTGTTCGCCGCCTGCGGACCGGTCGCCGCGGCGGAGCAGGATCTGGCCGGCGGTGATCGCGGAGATGATGCGCCACTGCGGACTGGTCTGAAGGGCCGGTACGGGCGCGCGTTCCAGCAACTCGACGGCAGCGCGCACGCGCCCGGTGGCGGCGAGGCCCCGCAGTTGTACCTCGTGGAGGGTGAAATCCGAGAACAGCGCCGTCGTGGCGGCGGTGTCGAGCAGGCGTCCGCTCTCGGCGGCGGAGTCGTCGAACACAGTCGTCGCGCCGGCCGTTCCTGCGGCACGCGCGAGGAGGATGACGGCTGCGGCGCGCTCGTCCGGAGTGCGGGAGAGGTCGCGGGCGCGGCCGAGGCGTTCCAGGGCGGCGTAGTGCAGGCCGGCCTTGCGCAGTTCGTTGCCGTGGTGGCGCAGGGCGTGGGCGTGCAGGGCCCGGTCGTCGAGGCGGCGGGCGATGGCGACGCCCTTGCCGGTCCAGTGTGCGGCGGTGACGAGGCGTTCCTCGGGCAGGACATGGCCGAGGGCCACACCGAGGCCGACGCGGGCGCGAGCGAGCAGGCGCAGGACGTCGGCGTCGGTGTGGCCGTCGGCGGCTCGGGCTTCGAGACGGGCGACGAGGGGCCAGAGTTCGTCGACTGCGGCGGCTGCCTGTCCGGCCTGGCGGGTGATCTCGGCCAGGCGCAGGACGCTCTCACCGAACTGGATCACGGTGTGGTGGTCTGCGTCGGCCTCGTCGGTGATGCCGAAGACGTGGGGTGGCAGGCCGAGGCGTTGGGCGATGTGTCGCAGCGCGCCGATGTCGGTAATGGTGCGGCTCCCGGTCTCAACGCGGGAGATGTAACTGGTGGAGTAGCCGAGCAGGGTGCCGAGTTCCTCCTGCGGAAGCCGGTTCAGTTGGCGATGGAAGGCGAGGATCTCAGGCAGGCTGCGGCGCCGCAGGATGTCCTGGGCCCGTGGGGTCGTCCAGTGCCAACGGATGCCGCCGCGGGGCGCGCGGTGTGCCATCGGTCAGGCCCAGCCCTGGAGTTCGTACCAGCGGGCGATGGAGTCCTTGTAGCCCTGGGGCATGACCAGGCCGGACACCTCGTCGCGGTGGAAGAGACCGGCTTCCTTGTGCTCGTGACTGACGACCGGCGGCCGGTGGGCATCGAGGGCGGTGCAGCCGTAGGTGACGACGAAGACCTGCCGACCGGGGAGCGGCTCGTACATCCACACGTCCAGCAGTGGGCCGGCGGTAGCCGTCCAGCCGCTTTCCTCGCGGATCTCGGTCTCCACGCGCTGTTGGGGTGTCTCCGGGCCCTCCAGCTTCCCGCCCGGCAGCTCCCACTCCTGGCGTTCGTTCTTCAGCAGCAGCACTCGCCGCTGTGGGTCGAGGACGACGCCCTTGATCGAGATCGGGAACGTCGGCGGCACATACGGCTGTTCGGAATGTCCGGTCATCTCTGCTTCCACGGCACACGGACGGGCACGGGCCCGTCGAACGTAGCAGTCGGTCGCCGTTGCACGCTCGCGCGATGCAGTGATCGGACTTTGACAATCTGTCACTTCACTCGGGGTGGGTGTACCGGCCACAGTGTGTCCTCTCCCGTCCGCCCGGTTCTCACGAGGGGGATCCTTCATGCCGTCTTCCCGTACCACGCTGCCCGCTGAGGCCGAGGAATTCACCCTCGATGCCTTGCGCGGCGGCGGGTTGGAGCGAGCCGCTGCCGTACTGCGCGAGCGCGGCCTGGTGCGGCTCAGGCGTCTCGGTGATCGCAGCGATGTTCTCGACGCCGCAGCGATGCTGATGTCCGAATCCTGGCAGCACCGCGACGCCGACCCCGATGGGTTGACCGTCATCCNAGCCGACACAATGGCCGGCCGGGCTTCGCCGGCCTCGGCCGCGGCGACCTCGCGCTGCATTCCGAGTGTGCCCAGTTGCCCCGACCACCGCGGCTGATGGTGCTGGCCTGCGGGCGGGCCGCCGAGGCGGGCGGCGAAAGCCTGGTCGTGGACGGCAAGGNCGTTCTGGCCGACCTGGCCGTTTCCCGCCCGGCGGCGCTGGATGCCCTGTCGGCGCCGCAGGCCGCCTACTTCGGCGGATCGGAGGGTCACTTCGCTCCAGTCCTGGAGCACCTTCGGGGTGGACAGTGGCGGCTGCGGCTGCGCCAGGACGAACTCGCCCGTTTCTCGCCCGAGGCCCGGGCCCACCTTCCGGCACTACGCCGCGCTGTCGATCAGCACACCAGCCGCATGCGCCTGGCCTGCGGACAGGCCCTCGTCCTTGACAACCATCGTGTCCTGCACGGCCGCACCCGCTTCACCGGGGAACGGCTGTTGCTGCGGGCGCTCGGGTGGCCGCGCCCCGCACTCGGGATGGAGGCCGGATTCCCGAGCCCGTGCCCCACAGCAGGTCCGGCCGCCACCGCAGGTGCGGCGGACCGTGGCTGACAGCCGTACCTTCCGGGAAGCCACCTGTCCACAAGTCCTCAGGGTGGGCCCGGCCGCCCCGGGCCCACCGACTCCTGGTGATGCGAGGCGCCCCCCGTGCCCCGACACC
>NZ_JZWY01000743.1:0-7893 GCF_000966955.1 Streptomyces sp. NRRL S-495 | reverse complement strand
CACCAGGTCCCGCAAGGGAAAACCAACAGGAGGAACACATGGCCCAGACGATCACGACCGGGACCAGGGTTACCGCGGGCACCGTCGACGACGAGTTCGACCTCGACGTCCGCACCGTCGAGACCGCCGACGCGGCCAGCCTGCAGATCCTGACCGATGACGGTTGCGGCAGCACCTGCGGCGCCTGCACCACCGGCGTGCACTGATCCACCTGGCCGGTGCCCCTGGAAGATCGCTCCGGGGCACCGGCCACCACCCCCTGCCCAACCCGACTCGGAGGTCCGCCGACAATGCGCCCACCTGTTCCCACGGCCTCCTACCGCGCCGCCGACGTGGCGCTGGTGCGCGCCGTCGCCCATTCCACCCCCGTGGTTCCCACCTGGCCGGACCTCGGGGAAGCAACCGGCTTGCCCGCATGCCAAATTGAGTGGCTGCGCGCCGTATGGGCGGACGAACGCCTCGCCGAGGCCCTCGAACTGGCCGCGCCGACCCTCGCCGACCGCGTCCGACAACTGACCGAAGACCCCGACCCCGGCTCCCGCGAGGTACGCCGAGCCGCTCTCTCCACGGCCCGCTACGTACTACGCGCGTCGGGCCGCCCCACTCCGTTCGGACTGTTCGCCGGTGTGCAGGCCGCCTTCTTCGGTCGGTCGTGCGAGCTGAGATGGGGCACCGATCACCGAATCGTTCGCAGCGTCCCGGCCGCCCGCCTGGCCGAGGCGATCGAGAGGCTGGAGCATCTTCCGGACGTCCTGGCCCACTTGGACGTGGCGACGAACAACACCGTCCATGTACGCGGTGAGCGCCTCGTCGTCCCGCACCGGCCCTTCGCCAGGCGCGGAAGTGCCACGACGGCCGCCGACACCACCCTGCGCCACACCCGCCCCGTCGCGCTCGCCCTGGCGGAAGCCCGGCACCCGATCCGCCTGGGGGACCTGGCGCTCAAGCTCCGCGCCGAGTTCCCCGTCGCTTCCGCCGAGCGAGTCGGCGGCATCCTGAGTGAGCTCGTCGCCCACCGGGCACTGATCACGAATCTGCACGCGCCGGCGACCGAACCCGACCCCGACACACACCTGCTCGCCGCCCTGAGGAGCGCGGGCATCGACGAGTTGCCCGTCGGTACCGACGGAACCGATGGCCGGGCACCGGTCGTCGACCTACGGTTGGACGCCGACCTCGTCCTGCCACAGGCGGTGGCCGACGAGGCCGCCCGAGCGGCCGGTCTGCTCACCTGCCTCAGCGCGTCCCCCGCCGGCACCGCCGTCTGGCGGGACTACCACCAGCGGTTCTACGAGCGGTACGGACGCGGAACGCTGGTGCCGCTGCTTGACGTGGTGGCGGACAGCGGGATCGGCTGGCCCGACGGCTACCCCGGCGCCCGGCCGTCCGAGAAACCGCGCTTCGGCGAACGCGACGAGGCCCTCGCGGTCCTCGCCCAGCGGGCAGCGTTGGACGGCGAGCACGAGGTCGTGCTCGACGAGGCGCTGCTGGCCTCGCTCGACCTGGGACCGCAGGAGCCGCGCCTGCCCCCTCACCTGGAGATCATCGCGCGGATCCACGCCCGAACCCGGCAGGCCCTCGGCCGGGGTGATTTCCGGCTGGAGGTCGTCTCGGTGTCCCGGGCCGCAGGGGTCTCGGTCGGCCGTTTCCTCCACCTCCTCGAACCCGAGCACCGAACCGCGTTCACCGACCTGTTGACCGGTTTGCCGACGATGGACGACCGCGCGGTCACCGCCCAGCTCTCGTTCCCGCCGCTAGACGCCGCGACCGGGCACGTCGCCCGCAGTGCGGCAACCGGCCAACTGGTCATCAGCCTCGCCGAGCACCGCCGCGCCGCCGACGGCGTCCTCGGCCCCGAGGACCTGGCGGTGGGGTGCGACGGGCGGCGCATGTACCTGGCCGCGCCCGTACTCGGGGCGCGGATCGAGGCCGCCGCCACCCACGCTCTGAACCTGCGCACCCACACCCCGCCGTTGGCCCGGCTGATCACCGAGCTGTCCCGCGCCCACACCGCGCAGGTCACCCGCTTCTCCTGGGGTGCCCTCGGCGTGGTGCCGTTCCGGCCCCGGCTGCGGCACGGCCGCGTCATCCTCTCCCCGGCCTCCTGGAGACTCACCTCCGCCGAACTCCCGCTCCATGTAACCGGCTTCATCGAGTGGGACAAGGCGCTCTCGGCCTGGCTGACGCGTCGCCGCGTCGCCCGGTACGTCACGCTGGCCGCCGACAGCCAGGGCCTCCCCCTGGACCTGGACCGTCCCGGTCACCGTGTCCTACTGCGCGAGCACCTGCGGTCCGCCCCGCACGCGGTCCTGGTCGAAGCCCCGGAGCCGGCCGACCTCGGCTGGGCCGACGGCCGCGCCCACGAGATCGCCATCCCGGTCACGGCCACCCGGGCGCCCGCCTGGCCGCGCCTGCCCAAGCCCACCACGGCCAGGATCCTGCGACGCGGCCACGCAGACGCCCCCGGCGCCTCCCGGGTACTCCTCGCCTCCCTCTACGGCGACCTGGATCGCCAGGACACTGTTCTCGCCCGCCACCTTCCCGACCTGCTGGAGCGCCTCGGCCGACCGGAATGGTGGTTCGTCCGCTTCCGCGACCCGCGCCAGCACGTGCGACTGCGCATCGCCTTGCGAGACCCGGCCGCCTTCGGCCCCGCCGCCACTGTGATCAGCACCTGGACGGCGGAACTCCACGACGTCGGCCTGCTGTCCGAGGTCGTGTACCCGACCTCGTACGCGGAGACGGGCCGGTGGGGCGAGGGGCCTGCGTGGGCTGCCGCCGAGCAGGTCTTCCGCGCCGACTCCAGCGCTGTGCTCGCCCAGCTGTCCCGGCCTGCGATCCCCGAACGCCAGGCCCTGCTCGCCGCCCAGATGGTTGCCATCGCGGCCGGGTTCACCGGATCGGCAACTGCCGGGCTGCGCTGGCTGGTCGCCAACATCCCCACCAAGCCGGCGATGCCTGTCGCCCGGCCGGTCTTCGCCGAGGCGGTCCGTCTCGCGGATCCTGCCGATGGCTGGGCCGCTCTGCGACGCGAGCCGGGCGGTGCCGCCGTCGTCGACGCATGGTCGGACCGCCATCACGCCCTCGACGCCTACCGGCGGTTCTTCCCCGGCCCCCATGTCGAGGGGGTGGACGCGGATGACGTCCTCGGCTCGCTGCTGCACTGCTCCTACGTGCGCGCGCACCGGATCGATTTCGATGACGAGGCCCAAGTCCTGTACCTGACCCGCGCTGCCGCCCTCGCCCGCCTGTCCCGGGACGGTGGCCTGTGACCACCCCGCACAGCGCGGTTCGGCTGTCCGACCGGATCGCCGAACTCCTCGCCGACCCGGCGACCACGCCCGCCGCCTGGTCGTCGCGTCCGGGATGGGCACAGTCCCTCGCCCATGGCGCTCCGGGCATCGCCCTGCTCCACATCGAGCGTGCCGCTGTCGGCCGTGGGCCGTGGGAGCCGGTACGTGCCTGGCTGTCGGTCATGGCCGGTGCCCCGGTCACCAGCGGAGCGGACAGCTATCTCCACTACGGAGCCCCGGCGCTCGCCCACGCCCTCGGCTGCGCCGCCCAGGCCCGCCTGGGTTCCTACCGGCGCGCCCTCGCACACCTCGACCAGGTCGTGGCGGCCGACACGGTGCGCCGCTGTGAGCAGGCCGAGGCCCGGATCGAGCGTGGCGACCTGCCGACGCTCGCCGAGTTCGACACGATCCGGGGGCTGGCCGGCGTCGGCTCGGTCCTGCTGCTCAGGGTCCCCGGCGGGACGGCCATCCGGCGGGTGCTCGCATGCCTGGTTCGCCTGATTGGGGACGTCAAGCACGGCGGTGAGGTCCTGCCCGGCTGGTGGACACTCAGTGGTCCGTCCGGCAGGCCCGACGAGCGCTTCCCGGGCGGGCACGCCAACCACGGTGTCGCGCACGGGATCGCCGGGCCGCTCGCACTCCTCGCCCTCGCGCTGCGGCGCGGCGTCGAAGTCGAAGGCCAGCGCGCGGCGATCCGCACCGTCCTCGCCCGGCTGGAGCGCTGGCGAGACGGCCACACCTGGCCTTACTGGATCACCACGGCACACCCGGTCGGCGCCACCCGTGGACCGATCGCGCCGCAACGGCCCAGCTGGTGCTACGGCACCGCCGGCATCGCACGGGCCCAGCACCTCGCCGGCCTGGCGCTCGGCGACCAGAGCCTGTGCCACGACGCCGAGAACGCGCTGGCCGCCGCGCTGGTCGACTCGGAGGCCCTCGCCACGATCACTGACCTGTCCGTCTGCCACGGCTATGCCGGGCTGGCCCACATCGCTCACCGGGCCGCCACCGACGCCTCCGCGCACAACGCCGGCCGGCTGCGTTCGGATGCCACCCTGCTCCTGGACGCCACCCACCCGGCGCACGCCGACCCCGACGAACAGGCACAGCGTCTCCTGGCGGCGACAGGTCCGGGCTTCCTGGAAGGCGCCGCCGGGACCGCCCTCGCCCTGCTCGCCCCCGCTACCGACAGCACCCCCGCGACCAGCTGGGACGCCTGCCTGCTTGCCTCCTGACCATCCGACCGAGGACCGTTCCCATGACCGGCTGGATCCAGCACGACCTCGCCTTTGCCGACGCCGCCGCCGTTGAACAGACCGCCGCCCACCACCTCGCCCCCGCTCTCGCCTCGGCTCAGGAAGACGGTGAGCTGGAGAACTGGTGGTACATGCGCAAGCAGGGGCTTCGGCTGCGTTACCGGGCAGCCGGCCCCGTGCCTGTCGTCACCTCGATCCTCGACGTGCTCACCGAGGAGGGACTCGTCACGGGCTGGGCCACCGTGATCTACGAGCCCGAGGCCGAGGCGTTCGGCGGAACCGACGCAATGGAGATCGCCCACCGCCTCTTCCACACCGACAGCCGCCACCTTCTGGCCCGGGCCGCCGAGCCGGACCCGCCCGCCCTCGGCCGGGCCGAGACCGTCGTCGTCCTCGCCTCCGCCATGTTCCGCGCCGCCGGCCTCGACTGGTACGAACAGGGCGACGTCTGGGCGCAGTTCGCGCTGCTTCGGGCTGCCCCGCCGACCGTGGCCCGCTCCCGTGCCACCGCTCTGGCCTCCGCTATGCGCCACCTGATGCGCCTCGACACCTGGGCGCTCACCCGCGAGGCAACCCCGCTAGCCCATCACGGGGATTGGGTCCACGCCTTCGAGCAGTCCGGGCAGAATCTCGCCGGCCTCGCCCGCGGCGGTCGCCTCACGCGCGGGCTACGAGCGGTCCTCGCGCACCACCTCCTCTTCCACGCCAACCGCGCCGGCCTGCCGGTCGACCATCAAGCTGCCATGGCCGCAAGGGCGTTGGACGCTGTCTTCCGTCCCGACGAGGGTCTCGCGCCCTCGATGTCCACCATCCGAACCACTACTAGGGTCACCGACATGACTACGCTCAGCAGCGACACCGCTTTCACCGCCCAGACCGCCGAGCAGCTGCGTGCCGACCTCACCGGCCGCCTGCTCGACCAGGGCGCCATCCGCACCGGTGCGGTGGAGAACGCCTTCCGCACCGTGCGACGCGAGCACTTCCTGCCCGGTTTCCCGCTGGAGACCGCATATGCGGACAACCCCACCTACATCAAGGCCGACGGGTCCGGAACACAGATCAGCGCCGCCTCCCAGCCCGCGATTGTCGCCCTGATGCTGGAGCAGCTCGCCCCGCAGCCGGGCGAGCGGATCTTCGAGGCCGGCGCCGGCAGCGGTGTGAACGCCGCATACATGGGCCACATCGTGGGGCCCGGCGGGCAGGTGGTGACCGTGGACGTGGACGACGACCTCGTCGACGGCGCCCGAAAGCACCTCGCCGCCGCCGGCATCACCAACGTCGAGGCCGTACTCGGGGACGGCGCCCTCGGCCACCCGGCCGGAGCACCGTTCGATCGGGTCATCGCCACCGTGAGCACCAGCGAGGTTCCCACTCCGTGGCTGGAGCAGGTCAGGCCCACCGGGCGGATCGTACTGCCCCTGCGACTGCGCGGCACCGCCAGCCGTTCCATCGCCTTCGAGCGCCGCGAGGCCGGCTGGGTGTCGGTCGACGATCGGCTTGCCGTCTTCATGCCGCTGCGCGGCAGCATGGACGACGCCCGCCGCACGGTCACCCTCACCCGTGAGGGTGACGTCACCCTCCAGGTCCACAAGGACCAGGACGCCGCAGTCGACGCAACCCAACTGCACGGTGTGCTCGACAGCGGACGCCACGAGACCTGGACCGGCGTGACCATCCCCGGCGGAACCACCTACGAGTACCAGGACCTGTGGCTGGCCCTGACCCTGCCCAACTCCCTGATGCGGATGAACGTCACCGGCACCGCCCGCGAACGCGGCACCGTCACCCCGATGTTCGGCTGGGGCGCCATGGCCACTGTCCAGGGCGCCTCCCTCGCCTACCTCACCCTGCGCCCCGGCGAACCGACTGCCGACGGCTGCAAGACCTACGAGACCGGCGTCATCGGCCACGGCCCCGACGGCGCCGCACTTGCCGACCTCGTCGCGGAGGAGACCCGCACCTGGAGCGCCGGCTACCGCGACCGGATGCTGCATATCGAACTTCCCGACGCCACCGAAGCCGAGGAGCGGGAGGCAGGCCGCTTCGTTCTGGACCGGCCCAACCACCCGATCACCGTCACCTGGGAGTAGCTACCGTGCACCCGACCGGACAGATCGCCCGGTGCTTCCCGCTGGTCGCCAGGATCCGGCCCGCGTGCCTGCCTCTCGACGCCCGTGTCGGCCAGCTCGCGGAGCTGGCCGACACGGCCTACCGGCAGAACGACCCGGGCCAGGCGTCCACCGTCTTCAACCAGGCTGCTCTCCTGGCCTCCGACCTCGGCCTGTCCGAGTACGCCCGTGAGCTGTGCCATCGCCACGCAGCCCTCCACCTTAGCCGCGGTCCGCTCCCCGCCAAGAGCGCCATCCGTGCCCTGGAGCCGGTCGTCAACCTCGGCCGGCTCCATATCCGCGCCGACCACCACGACCGCGGCCACCACTTTCTCCTTGACCTGTACCGCGCCGTCGCGACCGCCACCGAGGCGGTCCTCGACGGCATCACCGTCCCGGCCGAGCTCACCGAGACCGATCAGCAGCGCGCCGAGGTCAGGGCGTGGCTGTGGCGCGTCGTCATCGCCGACGGAACCCGTGCGCTCACCGCCGCCGGACGCTGGAAGGATGCCCTGCGTCACATCGAGGAGCACCGAGGCGTCGGCCGGCGCATGCTCGACGGTCGCCAGGTCGCAGTGCTCGCCGCCGCCACGACCGGCGACCCTCCAGCAGCGCTGACGCTGCTGGAGGGTACCGAGCCGGGAGATCCGTGGGAGGACGCGGTCACAGCGGTACTCACCGCGCTGTGCCGCCCCGGCGACCACCGGGCTGCCGAGCACGCGATCGGTCACTGCCTCGACTTTGAACCGGAGCAGGGGTTGGTCGTCTTCGGCACGCGCCTCGCGCTGACGGCCCTCGACGCGGCCGAACCGGACACCCCTGCGGCCCGTAGGCTCCTGGCGCAGCTCGTCGGCCGAACGGGCGAGGTCGGCGACGGTTACGCACTGCGCGACCTCCTCGCACACGGGGGTGTCCGCCGCAATCTCGACCCGGCCCGGGGCGTGGAACTCGAACGGGCCCTCGCCTCATGCGGGTTGGGTGCCGGTGTGCTGTCCGCTGCACTCCGCGATCGGTTGGAGGGGGCTCTGGACGGTGCCCGCGAGGTGCTCGGAGGCTCACGGGCCCGGCGGGCGCACCGGGCGGTGCGCCCGCCGGATGTGGGACTCCACAGGCGCCACGGGCGGTGAGCCGTTCGGTGCCGGGTGGGCCGATGACGGTGCGGGCAGGAGGATCTGTGCCGCCTTCGGGCAGGTCAGTTGCGGGTGGCGTGGCGGCGGTCGGGGTGGTGGTCGGGGT
>NZ_JZWY01000742.1:0-1378 GCF_000966955.1 Streptomyces sp. NRRL S-495 | reverse complement strand
CAGAGATGTGTATAAGAGACAGGGGTGGGCGTGGTTGTGGGACTGGTGGTCGGGGTCGGGGTGGGGGAGGTGCACGCGGCCCCGAGCCCGCGCGCACGGACCTGCTCAACGGCCTGGACGCGGTGACGACTTGGAGTGCCTGGTGCCACTGGCGCGGCTCCCGCCTGAGCGAGGATCAGGCCCGCCGGGCCATGGCCGCCACGGTGCACACCCTCCTCGCCGGGAGCGCCGGGAGCGCCGGGAGTTCGCAGAGCCGCGACGGCCCGTGCCGCCCCCGCACTGCGGGGCCGGGCACGGGCCGTGGGGATGGAGCGTCAGCGGGCTCCGGTGGTGGGGGCGGGGCCGACCAGTTCCTTGAGGACGTCCTCCATGGTGACCAGGCCGAGGGGGGTCCCGTCGGTCGTGATCGCGGCCGCGAGGTGGGTGCCGGAGCGGCGCATCGCGGTCAGGACGTCGTCGAGGGGCATCGCCTCCGGGACGCGGGCGATCGGGCGGAGCGTGCCGGGCGGGAACGGGCGGTCGCGGGTGCTGTCGTGTTCGAGGGCGTCCTTGATGTGCAGGTAGCCGTCCACCCGCTCGTCCGGGCCGAGTACGGGGAAGCGCGAGAAACCGGTGCGGGCGGCGAGCTGTTCCAGCTGTGCCGGGGTGGTGCCGGGGCCGGCGAAGACGATCCGCTCGCGCGGCGTGACGACCTCGGAGACGGGCCGGGAGCCCAGCTCCAGGGCGTCGTGCAGCAGCTCGGTGTCCCGGGCGCTGAGCAGTTCCGCGTCCGAGGAGTCCTTGACCATCCGGGCGAGCTCGTCCTCGGTGAACACCGAGGCCACCTCGTCCTTGGGCTCGACCCTGAGCAGGCGCAGGATCCGGTTGGCGAAGCCGTTGATCGAGAAGACCACCGGCCGCACCGCCCGGCAGGTGGCCACCAGCGGCGGCACCAGCAGCAGGGCGGCCCGCTCGGGCGCGGCGAGCGCGAGGTTCTTCGGGATCATCTCGCCGAGCAGCATGTGCAGATAGGTCGCCGTTCCCAGTGCGATGACGAAGGCGACCGGGTGGATCAGGCCCTCCGGCACGCCCAGGCTTTGGAACGGCGGCTCCAGCAGGTGGGCGATGGCCGGTTCGGCGACCATGCCGAGCACCAGCGAGGAGACGGTGATGCCGAGTTGGGCGGTGGCCAGCATGGCGGAGACGTGCTCCAGGCCCCAGATGACGGTGCGGGCCCGGCGGTCGCCGGCCTCGGCGAGGGGTTCGACCTGGCTGCGTCGCACCGAGATGAGGGCGAACTCGCCGCCGACGAAGAAGGCGTTGGCCACGATGGTGAGCAGGCCGATGATCAGTTGGACGGCGGTCACCGGTTCCTGTCTCTTATACACATCTCTGAGCG
>NZ_JZWY01000741.1:0-2932 GCF_000966955.1 Streptomyces sp. NRRL S-495 | reverse complement strand
GTCGTCGGGGGAGGCGGCGGGTTCGGGGCCGGTGATCCGCACCCGCTCGGCGACGTGGTGGGCGACGGCGCCGACCTCCAGCGTCCAGCCGTCCACCTCGACGGCGTCGCCGACCCTCGGGATCCGGCCGAGCCGCTCGGCGATCAGGCCGGCCAGCGTCTCGTACGGCCCCTCGGGCACCGGCATGCCGATGGCTTCGAGCTCGTCGGTGCGGGTGATGCCGTCGGAGTCCCACCCGTGCCGGCCGTCGTCGGCGGTGCCGAGGTCGACCAGGTCGGGGGTCCCGGTGGGGTCGTGCTCGTCGCGGACCTCGCCGACGACCTCCTCGACGATGTCCTCCAGGGTGACGATGCCGGCGGTGCCGCCGTACTCGTCGATGACCACGGCGAGGGTCTCCTCGCCGCGCATCCGGTCGAGGAGGCGGTCGACGGTGAGGGTCTCGGGGACCAGCATCGGCTCGGTCATCAGCNGCCGGCTCGCCCGCCGCTCGACGGGCACGCCGAGGGCGTCCTTGATGTGGACGGTGCCGACGACGTGGTCGAGGCTGTCCCGGTAGACCGGGAAGCGGGAGAGGCCGGTCGCCCGGGTGAGGTCGGCGACGTCGGCCGCGGTGGCGTGCTCCGCCAGGGCCTGGACGTCCACCCGGGGCTTCATGACGTTCTCCGCCGTCAGCTCGCGCAGGTTGAGCGAGCGGATGAACAGCTCGGCGGTGTCCGGCTCCATGACGCCCTCGCGGGCGGAGTGCCGGGCGAGCGCGACCAGTTCCTGCGGGGTGCGGGCGGAGGCGAGGTGCTCGGCCGGCTCCAGGCCGAACCGCCGGACGACGCGGTTGGCGGTGTTGTTCAAGTGGCCGATGAACGGCGCGAAGGCGGCCGAGAACCAGTACTGCGGGGCGGCCACCACCTTGGCGACGGCCAGGGGCCGGGAGATCGCCCAGTTCTTGGGCACGAGTTCGCCGGCGACCATCAGCACGACGGTCGACAGCAGCACGCCGAGGACGAGCGAGCCGGTCTCGGCGGCGGCCTCGGGCAGGCCGACGGCCTCCAGCGGGCCGCGGAGCAGCGCGGCCACCGAGGGCTGCGCGATCATGCCGATCACCAGGCTGGTGATGGTGATGCCCAGTTGGGCACCGGAGAGCTGGAAGGTGAGCCGCCGGACGGCCTTGAGTGCGGTCGCGGCGCCCCGCTCACCGGCCTCGGCCGCTCGTTCGACGGCGGCGCGCTCCACGGTGGTGAGGGAGAACTCGGCGGCGACGAACAGGGCGCAGGCCGCGGTCAGGAGCAGGGCCAGGACCAGCAGGAGCACCTCGCTCACCGGGTCACCCCCGCCCCGGTCCGGGCCGCAGGACGGGCAGGGGGCGGGCAGGGAACAGCTGGAGGGTGACTGGGAGGCTCGTCCATCGCGAGGTCCGCGAATCCTTTACGGCAGGGGATGATCGGTTCTACAGAAGTGTAAAGGAATGGCAAATCGGTGCCGCACGAGGGCTCGGCGGCCCCGGCCTGACGGCGCGTGCGGCCACCACCGCATTCTCCGCCGAACCTGCCGTTCACCGTACGTCGACGCACGGTTGGTGATATCGATTGACGGAGGACGGACAAATCAAGTACCGACGATTGACGGACGACGAGAAGGGAGCGACCTCGTGACGATGACTCGCCGCAGCACCCGCCCGCGCGGTGCCCGCCCGCGCGGTGGCCGCCTGCGGATGCTGCCCGCCCTGGTGGCGGCGCTGTGCGGGATCCTCGGGACCACCGCCCTCGCGTCCCCCGCGCAGGCCGCCGGTACCCAGGCCGCCGGAGCCCAGGTCGCCGACACGCGCCGCCCGGTCTACGCCGTCGCGCACCGGGTGGACACCCTGGACGGGGTGGACGCCGCGATCGGCCACGGCGCCAACGCCATCGAGATCGACGTCTGCGCCTGGTGGAACCCGAACGAGTGGCGCGCCTGGCACGACTGTTCCTCGGCCGGCGAGAACCGCCTCGGGCCCAGCTTCGACAGCATGCTGGACCGCATCCTCTCCCACGCCAACGCGGGCCGCCGGCTGTCACTGGTCTGGCTGGACATCAAGGACCCCAACTACTGCGGCGAGGCGCCCAACCGCACCTGCAGTGTCGCCGGCCTGCGCGACAAGGCCCAGCGGCTGACGGCCGCCGGGATCCAGGTGCTCTACGGCTTCTACGAGTACCACGGCGGCAGCACCCCGGACGTCGGCGGCCGGGGCTGGCAGAGCCTGGCGGGCCGGCTCGGCCCGCTGGAGGGCATCACCACGACCGGCACCCGCGACCAGGTGCTCGGCGCCTTCGACCGCTCCGGCTCCGGCTTCCCGGCCGGCCGCCGGGCGATGGACTACGGGGACAGCGACATCACCAAGGGCTTCGGCAACTGCACCGAGGCCACCTGGAACACCTGCGCCGAACTGAAGAAGGGCGCCGCCGACCGGGCCGCCGGCCGGCTCGCGGCCACCTTCTCCTGGACGACCACCTACAACGACCCGTGGTACGTCGACAAGCTCCTCGGCGACGGCCAGGTGGACGGCATCATCGCCGGCTACGGCGCCTTCACCGGCGTGCGCGAGTACGACGGCGGCTGGCAGTGTGCCAATGCCGTCAACCTCGTCCGTGACTGGGTCAACCGCCACGGCGGCACCCATCGGATGGCGAACAGCGGCGACCGCCTGTTCCGGTAGGGGCCGCCCTCGTCCAGCGCATGGCACCACTGTGGCGCCACTCGGACTGGACATGGCACCACTGCTTACGCCATGCTGATGCCAAGGGGGGATGCGCGCTCCCGGCCCCGCGGCGGGGAGCGCGCGTTCCGGGGAGCGGGAACCGGAGGGGGCGGATCATGGCGGCAGAGCGGCGCCGGGAGCGGGCGGAGGTCGGGGGCCTCGTCGCCTTCGCCCGCTTCGTGGTGTGTGGCGGCGGTGTGGGAG
>NZ_JZWY01000740.1:0-12447 GCF_000966955.1 Streptomyces sp. NRRL S-495 | reverse complement strand
GTGTGTGGCGGCGGTGTGGGAGTGGCCGCGAGCTTCGCGGTGGCGGCCCTGGCTGCGTGGCTCCCGCAGGTTCCCTGGGTCCTGGTCAACGCGCTGGTCACCGTGGTCTCCACGCTGCTCGCGACCGAGCTGCACGCCCGTTTCACCTTCGGCGCGGGCGGCCGTGCGACCTGGCGCCAGCACGTCCAGTCGGCCGGATCGGCGGCGGCCGCGTACGCGGTGACCTGCTCGGCCGTGCTCGTCCTGCACCAGGTGGTGGCACGGCCCGGCGCGGTGGCCGAACAGGCCGTCTACCTCTCGGCCTCCGCGCTGGCGGGCGTCGCCCGGTTCGCGGTGCTGCGCCTGGTCGTGTTCGCGCGCACCCGGTCGGCGGCCGCCACCGCGGCCCGCCCCCTGAACGTGGCCGTCGCCCGCGCCTCGACCGCGGCCGCCGACCCCGCGGGACTCTGCCGCGCCGCCTGAGCACCGGTCCGGGCCGGGCGCCACGCGAGCGCCGGCCCGAGCGGTGCCGAACGCACCGGGCGGGCGGGCGCCGCGGTCAGCGCAGGGCGACCGCCGCGCCCGAACGCTCGGTGGCGATCCGGACGGCGAAGCCGGCCAGGGCGGTGCCCACCACGTAGCGGTGCACGCGCTGCCAGAGCGGGTGCCGGGAGAAGAACCCGGCGACGGAGCCGGCTGTGACGATGAAGAAGGCGTTGCCCGCGACCCCGACCACGATCAGGGTCAGCCCCAGCACCACGCCCTGCAGGCCGACGTGGCCGCGCGAGGGGTCGACGAACTGCGGCAGCAGCGAGATGTAGAGGATCGCCACCTTGGGGTTGAGCAGGCAGGTGAGCAGGCCCATCAGGAAGAGCTTGCGGGGCCCGTCGTGCGGCAGCTCCTGGGCGGCGAACGCGGAGCGCCCGCCCGGCCGGACGGCCAGGGGGGGCCTTCCAGGCGAGCCACAGCAGATAGCCGGCCCCGGCCAGCTTGACCGCCAGGTAGATCTCCGGCACCAGCGCGAAGACGGTGGCGATCCCGGCGGACACCGCGAACAGGTAGACGAGGAAGCCGAGGGCGACCCCGGCCAGCGAGGTCAGCCCGGCCCGGCGGCCCTGGGCGATCGAGCGGGAGACCAGGTAGATCATGTTCGGCCCCGGTGTCATCACCATGCCGAGTTCCACCAGTGCGATTCCCGCGATTGCTCCCAGCCCGACCACAGTGCTACCCCCCGTACGTACGTTCGTCGGGAGGGAACCTAGCAGGTCACGGCGGGGCGCGGCACGGCGAGGCGGGCCGGTGTACGACCACCGGCCCGCCGTCGGACCACCACCGGCCCGCCTCGCCGCACCGCCGCCGGGCTCCGTCAGCGGATGCTCGTGCCCATCCAGGCGCGGTTGCCGAGCAGGGTCTTGACGTCGGAGGCGAACCCGTTGTCCGGGTTCACCTGGAAGCCGAGCTCGTAGAGGGTGTCCTTGTCCCAGCCGGTGGTGAGCAGGCGGACGGGGACGTCGCCGGGGTGGGCCTGGAGGGCGAGCTTGAGCTCGGCGACGACCCCGGGGGTGACCCGGGCGGCCGGGACGGTGATCTGGACCGGGGGCTTGGTGCCGAGTTCGGCGGAGGAGACGTCGAGGGTGGTGAGCTCCTGCCCGAAGATGCTCAGCGAGCCGTCGCGCTCGTTGAGGCGGCCCCGGACCGAGACGACGTTGTCCTCGATCATCTGCTCGGCCATCAGGTTGTAGGTGGCCGGGAAGAAGAGCACCTCGACCGAGCCGTCGCGGTCGGCGACGGTGATGATCGCCCAGGCGTTGCCGGCCTTGTTGATCCGGCGGTCCACCGCGGTGATGAGGCCGGAGAGGCGGACCTCGCCCTCGGTGCGGCCCGAGCCGAGCAGGTCGGCGATCGAGGTGTCACGGTTCTGGGAGAGGATGTGCTCGGCGCCGTCCAGCGGGTGGCTGGAGACGTAGAGACCGAGCATCTCCCGCTCCAGCGAGAGCAGTTGGCGGCGCGGCCATTCGCGGTCGGTGAGCTGGAAGTCCAGCCCGATGCCGCCGCCCTCCTCGGCGTCGAGGGCGCCGAAGAGGTCGTCCTGGCCGATCGCCTGCTGCTTCTTCAACCCGGTGACGGCGTCGATCGCGGACTCGTGCACGGTGCTCAGCGAGAGCCGGGTGTGCCCGAGCGAGTCGAACGCCCCCGCCTTGACCAGGGAGTCGACGGTGCGCTTGTTGCACACCACCAGCTCGACCTTGTCCAGGAAGTCCGGGAACGAGGTGTACTTGCCCTTCTCCGCCCGGGTGGCCACCAGCGATTCGATGACCGGGACGCCGACGTTGCGCACCGCCTTCAGGCCGAAGCGGACGTCGCTGCCGACGGCGGTGAAGTCGACCACCGACTCGTTGACGTCGGGGGAGAGGATCCGGATGCCCATCTGCCGGCACTCGGCCAGGTAGATCGCCATCTTGTCCTTGTCATCGGCGACCGAGGTGAGCAGGGCAGCCATGTACTCGGCGGGGTAGTTGGCCTTGAGGTAGGCGGTCTGGTACGAGACCAGTCCGTACGCGGCGGAGTGCGATTTGTTGAAGGCGTAGCCGGCGAACGGGACCAGGACGTCCCAGACGGCCTGGATGGCCTCGTCGGAGTAGCCGCGCTCCTTGCAGCCGGCGTGGAAGGGGACGAACTCCTTCTCCAGCACCTCCTTCTTCTTCTTGCCCATCGCCCGGCGGAGCAGGTCGGCCTGTCCGAGCGAGTACCCGGCGAGCACCTGGGCCGCTCGCTGGACCTGCTCCTGGTAGACGATGAGGCCGTAGGTGGGGCCGAGGACGTCGGCGAGCGGCGCCTCCAGCTCCGGGTGGATCGGGATGATCTCCTGCTGGGCGTTCTTGCGCAGCGCGTAGTTGGTGTGCGAGTTCATGCCCATCGGGCCGGGCCGGTAGAGCGCGGAGACGGCGGAGATGTCGGCGAACTCGGTGGGCTTCATCAGCTTGAGCAGGGCGCGCATGGGGCCGCCGTCGAGCTGGAACACGCCGAGGGTGTCGCCCCGGGCCAGCAGCTGGTAGGTGGTGGGGTCGTCGATCGGGATCTTCTCGATGTCGACGTCCACGCCGCGGTTGGCCTTGACGATCTTGATGCAGTGATCGATGATGCCCAGGTTCCGCAGCCCCAGGAAGTCCATCTTGATCAGGCCCATGGCTTCGCACGACGGGTAGTCGAAGCCGGTGATGATCACGCCGTCCTTGTCCCGCATGTGCAGCGGGATGAGGTCCAGCAGTGGCGTCGAGGAGAGGATGACGGCCGCGGCGTGCACACCGGTGCCGCGGATCAGGCCCTCGATGCCCAGCCCGGTGTCGATGATCTTCTTGACATCGGGCTCGTTCTCGTACAGCGAGCGGATCTCGGTGCCCTCGTTGTACCGCGGGTGCTTGTCGTTGAAGAGGTCCGCCAGCGGGACGCCCTTGCCCATGACGTCCGGCGGCATCGCCTTGGTGATCCGGTCGCCCATGGCGAACGGGTAGCCGAGGATGCGGTTGGCGTCCTTGACGGCGGCCTTGGCCTTGATGGTGCCGAAGGTGTTGACCTGGGCGGTGTAGGCGGAGCCGTACTTGTCGGTGACGTAGCGCACCATCTGGTCGCGCTGGCGGTCGTCGAAGTCGATGTCGACGTCCGGGGGGTTGATGCGCTCGGGGTTCAGGAACCGCTCGAACAGCAGGTCGTGCTCCAGCGGGTCCAGCTCGGTGATCCGGGTCAGGTAGGAGACCATCGAGCCGGCCGCCGAGCCTCGGCCCGGGCCGACCGGGATGCCGTTGTCCCGGGCGTACTGGCAGATGTCGGCGACCACGAGGAAGTAGGCGTCGAAGCCCATCGGGGAGATGACGCCCATCTCCAGCTCGACCCGGTCCAGCACCTCCTGGCTCGGGTTGTCGCCGTAGCGGTGCTGGAGCCCGGCGGCGATCTTCTGGCGCAGGAACGAGGCCTGGGTCTCGCCCTCGGGCACGTCGAACTGCGGCATCCGGTCGACGTAGGTGAACACCTCGTCGTACGACTCGACCCGCTCCGCGATGGCCAGCGTGTTGTCGCAGGCCTCCGGCAGCTCGCGGAAGAGCTCGCGCATCTCCTCGGCGGTCTTGACGTAGTAGCCGGTGCCCTGGAACTTGAACCGGTTCGGGTCGTCCTTGTTCTTGCCCACACCGACGCAGAGCAGGCTGTCGTGGGCGTCCGCCTGGTCGGCGGTGACGTAGTGCGAGTCGTTGGTGGCCAGCAGCGGGATGTTCAGCTGCTTGGCGAGGCGCAGCAGGTCCTCGCGCACGTCCTGCTCGATGGACAGGCCGTGGTCCATCAGCTCCAGGAAGTAGTTCTCCTTGCCGAAGATGTCCTGGTAGGCGCCGGCCGCCTTGACGGCCTCCTCGTACTGCCCGAGCCGCAGCCGGGTCTGCACCTCGCCGGAGGGGCAGCCGGTGGTGGCGATGATGCCGGTGGCGTTGGCGGCGATCAGCTCGCGGTCCATCCGGGGCTTCATGTAGTAGCCCTCCATCGACGCGAGCGAGGAGAGCTTGAAGAGGTTCCGCAGGCCGGTGGCGTTCTGTGCCCACATGGTCATGTGGGTGTAGCGGCCGCCGCCGGAGACGTCCTTGCCGCCCTCGCCGTCGGCGCTGGCCGGCCGCTGGCCGCCGGGCGACCAGAACACCTGCTTCTTGTGGAAGCGGGAGGACGGGGCGACGTACGCCTCGATGCCGATGATCGGCTTGACGCCGGTCTTGGCGGCGGCGTGGAAGAACTCGTAGGCGCCGAACATGTTGCCGTGGTCACTCATCGCGATGGCGGGCATGCCCTGTCTCTCCGCCTCGGCGAAGAGCTTGCCGTTCTTCGCGGCCCCGTCCAGCATCGAGTACTCCGTGTGGACGTGCAGGTGCGCGAAGCTGTCGGACACGGCGCTGGGCTCCTCAAGCGGGACGGCGGTACGGGCAAGCGGTCCAGGTTAGTCGGTCGGCGCGCGCGACACGCCAGGGGCGTCGCGCGCGCCGGTCGATCGGGCCGGGGAGCCGGGTCGAGGAGCAGCGGGGACGGGGTCAGGCCGGGTGGTGGTCGGGCACGGCGTTGAGCTCGATGCCGTGCTCCAGCAGGGCCTTCATCGCGCACAGCGTGGTGGTGAAGCCACCGACGGTGTCGTTCACCCAGCGCAGGGTCTCGTCCCCCGACCCCCGGAAACCGGTCTCGGTGACCTCGACGAAGGCGGCCTCCGCCGAGCGCGGGGTGAACCTCAGCTCGACGGTCGTCGGCCGGTCGTAGTTGCCCCACTCGAACCGGATCAGGCGCCCCTCCGCCACCTCCAGGACCTTGACCTCGGCCGAGGCCCCGTAGGTCTCCCACTCCCAGCGCAGCGCGGCGCCCGGCACCATCGGCCCGCTGCTCCCGCTGTACCAGAACCGGGTCGTGACGGCCGGGTCGGCGAACGCCCGGAACGCCTCGTCGGCGGGCCGGCGGACGAGCATGCAGGCGTACGCCCGCGGGTCCTGGGTGAGCTGAAGTGTCTCCATGCCGAGGATCATCCGCCGCCGCCGGGCCGGGACCAAGCACCCGGCCGGGACCGCCCGCACGTGGTGCCGGGGCCGGGTCCGGGGGCTTCCGCCCCGGCACCGGCCCCGGCCGCCGTCCGTCAGCGGAGCTGGAGGGACCACTCCTGCTTCCAGCCGCCCTCGCAGGTCCACACGCCGAGCTGCTTGTGGTCGGAGTCGTGGGTCAGGCAGTCGTCGTCGGAGATCTGGATCCGGTACTTGCCGTTGCCGACGCCGACGAACTTCCACTTCTGGTTGGAGGTGTCGCCCCAGGCCTGCTGCTCGGCCACGTAGGTGTCGGGGTTCTCGGTGAGGTTGTAGCCGAGGTCGTTGACGATCCGGTAGCGGTCACCGCCGAGCGGCTTGATCGTCCAGGTGGACCCCTTGTAGCCCAGGATGCCGCCCAGGACCGGCGCGCCCCAGCTCGCGGTCTCGGTGGGGGCCGTGGCGCCCAGGCCGTTGTCGAGCTTGAGGAACAGCGGCCGCTCGGTCGGGACGCTCGCTCCGCCGCCGCCCGTCGGGGGCTTCGGGTCCTTCGGGTCGGTCGGCGTGCCCCCGCCGCCCGGGGTGATCACGCCGCCGGAGGCCGATTCCAGCACCCACTCCTGCTGCCAGCCGCGCTTGCACGTCCACACGCCGAGCTGCTTGAAGTCGGAATCGTGGGCGAGGCAGTCGTCGTCGGAGATCCGGATCTGGTACCTGCCGTTGCCGACGCCGAAGAGCTCCCACTTCTGCTTCGAGGAGTTGCTCCACGGCTGGAGCTCGGCCATGTAGCCGCCGCTCTCGGTGAGGTCGAGGCCGTAGGAGCTGGTGATCCGGTAGCGGCCGCCGCCCACCGGGGTGAGCTTCCACTTGGACTCGTTGCCACCCCGGATCCCGGGGACCACGGGGGCACCGGCGGAGCCGCTGACGGGGAGGGCGCCCAGGCCGTTGTCGAGCTTCAGGGTCACATCGGCGCCGTTACCCGGTGTGGTGGGGTTGGTCGGGTTGGTGGTCGGCGGGGTGCCGCCCCAGGCCCAGTTCTGGTTGGGCGCGTCGCGGTTGCTCTCGGAACCGCAGGCCCAGGCCACCACGGAGCTGCCGTTGGCGGTGCGGCCGCTGTAGTCGTCGATGCAGACGTCCTTGGACCGGTCGTCCTGGTCCGTCATGTGGCGCAGGCCGCCGCTGGGCGACATGTGCCAGCGCTGGCCGGGGATCTCCAGGCAGTCCCAGACCTGGAGCTTGTTCCCGTTGGCGGCCCTGTTGTCCGCCAGGTCCAGGCACTTGCCGTTGGCCGCCCGGAGCTTGTACCCGTTGTACGTCCACTTCTGGGCGTCGCCGCCGTTGCACTCCCACATCTGCACGGGGGTGCCGTTCGCGGTGCCGTTGCCGCTGACGTCCAGGCAGGCGTGGTAGCCGGGGGCGCTGACGTCGGGGGTCAGACTGCCCGTCCTGCTGCCGTAGCCGGAGCGGGCGGGGAAGTGCAGGGTGCGCACGTCGCCGTCGCACTTGTAGGGCCGCGCGGTGCCCGACCGGCAGGTCCACGACTCCTTCTTGACGCTGTCGCCGTCGTTGCCGACGAACGCCCAGTTCATGTAGCCGCCGTCGCCCCGGTTGCGGAAGGTCGACTCGCCCTGGAACACCCAGATCCGGAACTTGTCGTAACCCGAGGGATCCTTCTGCTCCTCCTTGTTCATGAAATGGTTGAGCTTGTAGGTGGTGTCGATCAGCACCCCCTTCATATCGGCCTTGTGCTCGTTCGTGAACCATTCGGTGTCGTACATGTCGGTGCCCACGGTCTTGAACACCAGGACATTGAACCCGGGAAACTTCTGGCTCAGCTGCGCCGCGGTTTTCTGCGTGAACTCCGCGTTGTCGAGCTTGTTGGCGTTGGCGGCGCCGCGCATCGCCCGGATCATGTCGAAGCCGGAGCTGATCAGCGAGGTCATGCAGTTGCCGCCGCCCGGCACGGCCGGGGTCCCGCAGGTCTTGTCCACCGGATAACCGGGCGACGGCGCGGCCTGGGCGGACTGCGCGGTGAGGCCGCCGACCAGGGCGACGGCGGTGACCCCGCAGGCGAATGCGCGTTTCAGGCGGGACAGGGTTTTCATGGCGGAATCGTCTTTCTGCTCGCATCGGAGACCTTTTTCGTCTCGACCGAGAAGGACGATAGGCGCGGAAATCCGCCGTGCGGCCGGTCCTGACGGCTTCCATATGGCGGGGCCTGGAGCTCTGCCCTTTCGTGCAGGGACAGGCCCTACCCGCCCCCGCCGGCGTCCGCCCGGACGGGGGTGCCGTGCAGCCAGGCGACCCGCTGGTGGAGCGCGTCCTCGTCGAGCGGGCGCAGCAGCGCGTCGCGGGCCCGGGCGTCCGCGCCGGCCGGGTGGTAGAGCCGGGCGCCCATCTCGCGGGAGAGCAACTGGACCCGGGCGGTGCGCTCGCGGCGGGCGGCGTTGTAGCGCTCCAGCCGCTGGGGGACGTCGGCGGTCGGGGCGTCGGCGAGCAGGTCGCCGAGGACGACGGCGTCCTCCAGGGCCTGGCAGGCGCCCTGGGCGGCGTACTGGAGCATCGGGTGGGCGGCGTCGCCCGTCAGCGTCACGCGGCCGCGGGTCCAGACGTCGACCGGGTCGCGGTCGCACAGCACCCACCGGCGCCAGTCCTCGCCGAGCCGCAGCAGCGTGCCCGGGACGGGGCCGGGGTCGGCGAACCGCCGCAGGACGGCGGCCCGCTCGGCCGGGCGGCCCGAGACGGCCTCGGCGGCGCCGTCGTCGAGCACCGCGGCGAGGTTGAGGCAGGAACCGCCGGCGACGGGGTAGTGGACCACGTGCCAGCCGGGGCCGGCCCACAGCGTCACGGCGTTGCGGCGCAGCCACCGCGGCACCCGCTCCATGGGGACGAGGGTGCGGTAGATGGTGTGCCCGCAGGGGCGGGGCGGGCCGTCGCCCAGCAGCTGGGCCCGGACGGTGGAGCGGATGCCGTCGGCGCCCACCAGGAGGTCGCCGGAGAAGGTCCGGCCGTCCGCGGTGGTGGCGGTCACCCGGTGCGCGTCCTGGTGGTAGCGCCGCACCCCGGCGCCCGCCACCAGGTCGACGGTGCCGACCGCCCGGCATGCCGTGAGCAGCGGGGTGTGCAAGTCCCGCCGGTGGACCACCGCGTACGGGTCGCCGAAGCGCTGCCGGTAGCGTCCGCCGACGGGCAGGGCGACCAGCTCGCGCCCGGTGGTCGCGTCCATGAGGCGCAGTTCGTCGACGAGCACGGCGCGGTCGCGGACGGCCCGGCCCACGCCCAGCCGGTTCAGGGCGTGGAAGCCGTTGGGCGCGATCTGGATGCCGGCGCCGATGTCGGTGAAGGCGTCCTGGCGCTCCAGGACGGTGACGCGGTGGCCGGTGCGGGCCAGCGCCAGGGCCGTGGCCAGGCCGCCGATGCCGCCTCCGGCGACGAGTGCGTGGATCATGTCGTTCCCCCGTGTGTCCGTGCACCACGAGCTGGGTGCACCGCGTGTTCCGTGCTGCCCGTGCTCCGTCCCTGGCGCTCCGTGCCTTGCGCTCCGTGCGCGTGCCCCGTGTTCCGTGCTTCCCGCGCGGCCGGTTCCCGCCCGGTGGTGTGTCCACCGGACGGGAACCGGCTACCGCCGGACGGACCCGTTCCCGCCGGATCCGTCCCCGCCGGACCGCCTCCGGACGGCGGCGACGGCCGGACCGAGTGCCGCCCGCAGCAGCCGGGCGACCGGCGGCGGGACGTCGCCGATCGTCTCGACGCGCACCGGCGGCAGTTCGGGCCGCAGCCTGCGGCGGACCGACTCGGCCGCCAGCAGGCCCGAGCGGACCGCCGCCTCCATGCCGGCCACACCCGCCGGTGCGGCGCAGAAGTCGCCGGCCAGGTGGAGGTCGGCGAACGCGGTGAAGGCCTGCGGCCGGTGGCGGGCCGAGCCGGGTCCGGGCGCGTGGAAGGGGGCCGAGGAGTGCGGCTGGTAGCAGATGTGCTCGATGTCCTCCCAGTCGAGGCCGGGGAGATAGGTCATCAGCTCCTCCACCAGGATCTTGACGGCCTCGTCGTCGGCGAGGTGCCGGAGCGCGGTCACCCGGCCGACGACGCAGTTGAGCAGGCTGTCGCGGTGCCCGGGCCAGGTCTGCCCGACGTCGATCAGCGTGATCGCGTGCGGTGAGCCGACCAGGCGGATGTGCTCGTCGGGCAGTCCCGGCAGGCGGCGGCGCAGGTACAGGTGGAGGGCGCCCAGCGGACGGGAGGTCAGTTCCAGGATCCCGTGCGCCGGGCGCAGCGCCCCGGTGATCCCGGGGCCCAGGGCGGCCAGGCGGCCGTGCGGGATCGCGAGGACCAGCTGGCCGGTGACCGCTTCCTCGATGTCGGTGTCGGCGCCGGCCGGGCCGCGCAGGGTGAGGGTGCGCACCCGGTGGTCGTCGGTCGTCACCGCGGTGAGCTCGCGCTCGGTCAGCACCTCGACGCCCGCGGCCTCCAGCCGTTGCCGGAAGGGCCCGATGAACCAGTGCTGGAGGTCGCCGCGCGGCATCCGGACCCGGCCGGGGTGGCGGACGAAGGCGGCGATGCTGCCGCGGAACCCGGCCGCCGAGACCGCGGTGCTCTCGGCGGCGCTGGAGGCGACGAAGAGGTGCTCGATGTCGGCGACCGCGGCCGGGGAGAGGTAGCGGCGTCCGCGCAGGAAGTCGTGCAGGGACTCGTCGCCCGTGCGGTAGTCCTGGGCGAGCAGGTCGAGCACGCCGTAGAGGAACAGCAGCCGGTCGGCGCCCGAGGTGTCGGCGGTGCGGAACTCCGGTCCCGGGAGCAGCTGGTGGAACTTGCGGGTGGTGCGCAGGTTGTCGGCGAGGCCGAGTTCCCCGACCAGGCGCAGCGTGTTGCGGTACCAGGCGGGGAAGATGTGGACGCCGTGGTCCTCGGTCCGGCCGTCGATCACCCGGGAGCCGGCCATGCCGCCGAGTTCGGGCGAGGCTTCGAGCAGCCGGACGGGGAGGCCGAGCCGCCGCAGCGTCCAGGCCGCCGTCATGCCGGCGAGGCCGCCGCCCACCACGGTCACGTCCTCGCGCTCCCGCGTGCCCGGGTCGGTGTCCGCTGTCACGCCGCACCTCCTTCGACGGCGGCCCGGTGCGCCGCCATGGCGAGGACGGGGTAGATCAGCCGCAGCAGGCTGTCGCGCCAGTACAGGCCGTCGTGGTGCACCACCCATGTGTGCCAGGGCTCGGCCCAGTCGCCGTCGGCCTGCTGGGTGCGGACCAGGAAGTCCAGGCCGGTCCGCACCGGCGCGCTGTCGGCCCGTCCGGCGGCGACGAGCGCCAGCAGGGCCCAGGCCGTCTGGGAGGGGGTGCTGTCGCCCCGTCCGATCCACTCGGGGTCGTGCAGCGCGCGGACGGACTCGCCCCAGCCGCCGTCGGGCCGTTGGTGGGCGAGGAGCCACTCGCAGGCCCGTCGCAGCGCCGGGTCGCCGGGCGGCACCCCGCAGGCGGCCATGCCGGTGACGGCGGCGCTGGTGCCGTGCAGGTGGTAGCAGGCCCACCAGCCGGGCCAGGAGCCGTCCGGGCGCTGCTGGCGGCGCAGCCACTCGACGCCGCGGCGGGCCGCGGGGGTCTCCGCGTGGCCGTCGGCGGCGAGCGCTTCCAGGACATGGCCGGTGACGTCGGCGGACGGCGCCTCCAGGAAGCCGATCTCGGCGAGCCGGGAGCGGCCGGGCAGCCGCCAGCGCAACGGTTCGAAGGCGGCCCAGCCGCCGTCCTCGCACTGCTGGGACAGCAGCCAGCGGTGGGCGCGCCGACAGGCCTCGTCGACGGCCGGGTCGCTGCCGGGCGGCCGGACCCGGCGCAGCGCCACGACGGCGAAGGCGGTGTCGTCGGCGTCGGGATTGGCGTTGTTGGTGAACTCGTAGGGCCAGCCGCCGGGGACGGGGTCCTTCGTGAGCACCGCCCAGTCGCCGAGTTCGGTGACCTGGTTGTCGAGGAGCCAGCGGACGGCCGGTCCGTCGGCCGCCCCGGCTCCGGGGCCGCCGGCCGCGGCACTCGCGGACAGGGCGAGGGCGGTGTCCATGACGACGGAGGTCCACATCTCGATCCGGCGCTGCCCGTCGCGCTCGACCACGTACCGGTCGAGCGCGGACAGGGCGGCTACGACGCTCGGGTGGTCGCGGCGCACGCCCGCCGCGTCCAGGCCCATCAGGACGTTCGCGGTCTGCGGCCAGTTGCCGCCCCAACTGCCGTCCGTCTCCTGGGTGTCGACGAGCCAGCGGGTGGCCTTGTCGATCGCCCGGCGACGCAGGGCGCGGACCGGCCTGCGGGCGTACCAGTGGCTGAGGGAGGTCGAATCCGGCGGGCACGACGGGGCGGCTCGCCATGAAGAGGCTGTTGGCGACCACGATGCCGCGGGCGGCGGCCCCGAAGTGGTAGATGTTCCCCGGGAACCGGCTGGGCAGCAGCACGATCTCCGGCGGGACGAGCGGGATGTCGCTCCACGGCCAGAGGCCGATGACGGCCAGCCAGGCGAGCATGAGGAGGTTGTCGACGGCCTCGATGCCGCCGCCGGCCCGGATCGAGGCGGCCGCCGCGCGCATCGGCGGCTCGTCGGGGTGGTGGCCGGCCAGGCGCAGGGCGACGTAGCAGAAGACCGAGAGCAGGAGTTCGTCCGGGCCCTGGTGGTAGGCGGCCCAGCCGCCGGTGGGGCTCTGCTCGGCGAGGATGGTCCGGGCGTCGGCGGCCGTCGTGCCGTCGTCGGGCAGGCGCAGGTAGTGGCGCAGGACGACCTCGCCCGCCTCGCCGATGAGGCTGGTCTCGAAGTCGCCCTTCCAGAAGCCGTCGGCGTCCTGGCGCCGGCGGAGCGCGTCGGCGGCCAGGGCCAGGGCGTGT
The DNA here is from genome assembly GCF_000966955.1 of Streptomyces sp. NRRL S-495. NCBI lineage: Bacteria > Bacillati > Actinomycetota > Actinomycetes > Kitasatosporales > Streptomycetaceae > Streptomyces > Streptomyces sp. NRRL S-495. Next base: position 77 of record NZ_JZWY01000740.1, on the reverse strand, counting down.
TCGACGGTGCCGGGGATGCCCGGGGCGTCGGTGGTGGTCATCGCTGCGGCCCTTTCGTGGCGGGGACGGTGGCGGGG
>NZ_JZWY01000739.1:0-2858 GCF_000966955.1 Streptomyces sp. NRRL S-495 | reverse complement strand
CAGAGATGTGTATAAGAGACAGGGGGAGTCGGGGACGGGGACGGCGTCGCGTGCGGCGGCGATCCGGGACTGGCGGACGTACATGAAGACGGAGAAGCTCACGACCAGCGCGAGCGCGGGCGCGCCCACGATGTAGGCCCAGACGTGGCGGATCCGCCACCGCCGTGCCTCGACCACCATGAAGGCCCCGAGCGCGGCCCAGGTCAGTGCCAGGTCCGCGTAGACGAAGTCGGAGGCGAGGTTCCCGGTGGCGTCGCGCAGGAAGTTCCGCATCACGCCCCACGGGCCCGCGTCGGCGTTGCGCACGACGAAGGTGACGGCCATCGTCGCCATGACCAGGAAGCCGGCGCCGCCGCACAGCGCGTACATCAGGCGCAGCCGGCGGTCCCGCTGGTGGGGCTCAGGCGGTCGCATGCCGTGCTCCTTCCGGGTGTCCGGTGTCCGGCGCGGTCGTGTCCGGCGCGGCCGTGTCCCGTGCTGCCGTGGTCGGTGCGGTCGTGCCGCCGCTGCTGCGGACCCGCTCGTACCGGTAGTCGTCGAGGTCGAAACTGCGGGCCCGCCACGCCGCCTCGTAGGTGGAGGCGGGCCGCACGGCCGGCGCGTCGCCGTGGCGGTCGAAGTAGTAGCTGTTCGTCCCGCGGCAGCCGGCGTCCGCGAAGACGGTGTCGCGCTGCCGGCGCAGCACCTTCGCGAACGAGGCGTCGTGCCGCTCGGGCCGCACCACCGCCTGGGTCGCGCCCCGGCGGCGGGCCTCGCCGATCACCCGCAGCAGATGGGTGACCTGGTAGTCGATCATGCCGAACCAGGAGCCGCCGGTGAACGAGTACGGGCCCACGATGAACCAGAGGTTGGGGAACCCCTTCACCGAGCTGCCCTCGTAGGTCTGGAACCGCTCGCTCGCCCAGAACTCCCCCAGCTCCCGGCCGCCCTGGCCGGACAGCGGGAACGGCGGCAGGTTGTCCAGGACGTGGAAGCCGGTCGCGAGGACCAGGACGTCCGCCGCCCGCTCGGTGCCGTCCGCCGTCCTCACACCGCCCTCGGTGATCCGCTCGATCGGGTCGGTGACCAGCCGGACGTTGTCCCGGGTGAACGCCCGCCAGTAGCCCTTGCCGAAGGAGGGCCGCTTGCAGCCGAGCCGGTAAGCCGGCGCCAGTGCCTCGATCAACTCCCGGTCACCACGGACCTGTTGGCGCAGGTAGAGCCGGGAGAGCGCCTCCCCGCCCCGGACCAGGAAGGGGAACCGCCGGTAGTGGATCATGGCGATGACGAAGGAGAGCTCGGTGGCGGTGTCGGTGGCGAGCCGGACCGCCCGCTGGGTCCACGGCGCCCGGGCGAACACACCGCGCACGGCCGCGGGGACGGGCAGGTCGGGTTTGGGGAAGACCCAGGTGGGCGTGCGCTGGTAGACGTCGAGCCGATCCACCAACGGGGCGATCTCGGGGACGAGTTGGACGGACGAGGCGCCGGTGCCGACCACCGCCACGCGGCGGCCGCGCAGGTCCAGCGAGGAGTCCCAGCGCGCTGTGTGCACCACCGGCCCGGCGAAGCGGTCGAGACCCGCCAGCTCCGGGGTCTTCGGCCGGGTGAGCCACCCGGTGGCGCAGACCACGAACCGCGCCGTGAGCGTCGTACCGTCGGCCAGCAGCACCTCCCACAGGTGCTCGGACTCGTGGTAACCGGCCCGTACCACACGGGAGTTCAGGCGAAGCCGGGAGCGCAGGCGGTACTTGTCCACGCAGTGGTCGGCGTAGGCCTTGAGCTCCGCGCCCGGCGGGAAGGCCCGCGACCAGGCCGGGTGCGGCTCGAAGGCGAAGGAGTAGGAGAAGGCACTGATGTCGACGGCGACCCCGGGATAGCGGTTGGCGTGCCACGAGCCCCCGATGTCGTCCTGTTCGTCGAGCAGCAGGAAGTCGTCGATGCCGGCGCGCAGCAGCCCGACGGCGGTGCCGATCCCGGAGAAGCCGGCCCCGATCACCAGCACCTCGTGGTCGGGCACCTCGTGGTCGGGCGCCCCGGGGTGCTGCTGCCCCGCCTCGGCGGCGCTCACAGGGCCAGACCCGTCGTCAGCAGCGTCCCGAAGGCCAGCAGCAGCCAGCAGGTGTGCTCCAGCGCGGGGATCAGGTCGCGGCCCCGGGCCCCGCCCAGCACCCGGCGCAGTGGCCGGACCGCGACCGGGGCCGCGCCGAGCACCAGCAACGCCCAGGGGCGGGGCCGAGGCGACCAGCAGCGCGTAGTAGATCCGGGTGCGCCCCTCGCCGAGGCGGACGGCGACGGTGACCTTGCCGGCCTCGGTGTCGGTCGGGATGTCGCGCAGGTTGTTGGTCGTCAGCAGTGCGCAGGCCAGCAGGCCCATCGGCACGCCCGCCGGGAGCGCCAGCAGTGGGAGCCGGCCGAGCTGGATGAAGGCGGTGGCGCAGACCGCGATGACGCCGTGGTAGACGAAGATGCTCACGTCACCCAGGGAGCGGTAGCCGTACGGCCGGGAACCGCCGGTGTAGAACCAGCCGCCGAGCGCGCACACGGCGGCGAGGCCGAGCAGCCACCAGCTGACCGTCACCGCCATGACGACCGCGGCCGCGACGGCGACGCCGTACAGGGTCAGTCCGTGCCGCAGGACCTGCCGGGGCGAGGCCCGGCCGGAGCCGACCAGCCGGGCGGGGCCGAGCCGGTGGTCGTCGGTGCCCCGGATGCCGTCGCTGTAGTCGTTCAGGAAGTTGGTGCCGAGCACGAAGCCCAGGGCGAACACCAGGGTCAGCGCGGTGCGCCGGCCGTCGGGGAGGCCGTCCGGGACGGCGACGGCGGTGCCGACCGCGATCGGCGCCAGGGTGACCGGGAGGGTCTTCAGCCGGGCGCCGACC
>NZ_JZWY01000738.1:0-2873 GCF_000966955.1 Streptomyces sp. NRRL S-495 | reverse complement strand
CCCCCCCGGGTTGCCCCACCCCCACTCCCACCCCGTCCGGCACCCCGTCGGCGACCACCACCCCGAGCGCCACGACCTCCCCGTCCGCCGCGCCGTCCCCTTCGGCCCACCAGTAGTCGAGCCGCACCCCTTCGTTCCCAGGCCAACGGCTCGGGAGTACGGGGTGCGGTGGCACGGAAGCGAGACACGAGGGCCCGGCGCAACCGCCGGGCCCTCGTCCCGCGTGCGAACATCTGGATCGTCAAGTCATCGTGCTGATTGGATGAGCAGTATGTTTGACAAGCATTCGATAGACGCCCCCTGGGGCGCATCCGTGTTCGGCGCGGCGAGCGTGGACGCGGCGCCGGACCTGGCCCGGCTCCGGGTGGCGATCGCGGAGACGCGGCCCAAGCCGGGTGAGGCGTTCGAGGCCACCCGGGGCGGGGTCAACCGGATCCGGGACGTCCTGCGCGGTCACGGGATCCCCGACACGGCGGTCTCGACCTCCCGACTGGATCTGAAGTCCTCATGGGACTACGGCAGTAAGCGCAAGTTCCTCGGTTACGAGTGCACCGCCTCGTTCGTGATCGAGCTGCGCGAGCTCGACCTGCTGGAGTCCGTGCTCGTCGATGTCGTCGAGGCCGGGGCGAACCAGGTCGACGGTGTCGAGTTCGACGTGAGCGCGAAGAAGGAGCTGCGCGCGCAGGCCCGTACGGCCGCGGTCGCCGCCGCACGGGAGAAGGCGGAGCTGTACGCGGAAGCCGCCCAGGTCCGGCTCGGTCCGGTCGTCCACATCAAGGACGTCGACTCCGACCAGTTGCAGAACAGTTACCGCAGCCACCGCGGCGGCGGGGGTGGCGACGGCGACGGCGATCTGACGCCGGGCAGGATCAGTGTCACCGCGGGCGTGGTCATCGGCTTCTCGCTCATCGGGGGCTGACAGCACCCACCCGGGTCGCGGCGCCCGGCGGTCAGCGCCCGGCCCGCTGCTCCAGGGTCTCCTTCATGACCTGGGCGCCCCGGACGACGCGTGGCCGGACCTGGTCGATCATCTCGTGCGGCAGCACATCGGTGGTCCAGATCAGTCGGCAGTGCCCGTCGCCTTCCGGGAACACCTGGAAGGAGGCGTGGTGGTGGGTCAGCGGGATCCGGAACCCCTCGACCGCCGAGTAGGCGAGCCGGCGCAGGTCGTCGTCGACGCTCACGATCAACTCCCGCACGACCGCGCCGCCCGGCACCGTCAGGTACCGGGTGTCGCCGTCCATCCGGACGTCGAGGACGTAGCCGGGGACGAGACGCTCGTGCACCGCGCCGACGTCGCGGACCGCGTCCCACACGTCGTCGGCGCCGGATTCGATCGCGATGTCCTGAACTATGGTGGCGATGGCGGTTCTCCTTGCCCGTACTGATGACTGACGATCCGTGACGATGATTGTCCGTCAGACCGGGACCGGATCGGACCGGCGCGGCGCCGGGGAAGGGCTTCGCCGATCGGGCCGGACAGGACGGTCAGGCGGCGTCCGGGCCGGGGTCCGGGTCCGGGCCGGGGCCTGATCCGTCGGTACCGGCGGGGTTGCCGTCCGGTCGGCCGGAGGCCCGGCCGGCCGGAGGGAAGGCGGCGATGAGCGTGGTGGTCACGGCGAGGCCGAAGTTCCCGGCGTTGACCGCGGTGGCTCCGGCGAGGGTCATGGCGATTCCGGCGATCGCACCGGACAGGGCGAGCCCGGCGAGCCGGGCGGATCGACCGGCGAGCCGGCCGCGGAGCCGGCGGCCGTGGGTCCGCCCGACCGGCCGCCGCGGATCGCGGCCGGTCGAGGGTGTCTGGTTGTGCACGCGAAGCCCTCCTCCCGTGCGGTCCGGCCCGCCGGCCGAACCGCCGTTCTCCGAGACCTCGGAATATCGTCATCCGATTCGATTCCGGAAATTTCGGTGCCCGTTCTCGCGGAAAAGTCCCCGTGCCGCGCGACGTCGCCGGAATCGTCCGGTGCGGCAGCGGAATTCCCGACAGCGCACCGTGTCTACAGATCACCATCCCTCGGGGCGTCCCGCCAGAACCGAAGCCGATCACGCGCCAGGTCCGGGCAGATCGCTCCTTTTCGCGGACAACGGTCCGACGAGTTGGGACGCGGCGCGTCCGGGATTGGCGCGGGACGCGTATGCTGTCGGACACCTCGGGACACCGTCGGACAGGCATGGGGGGCTGTGCGATCTCGATGAACGGGAACCCCACGGATCATCTCGATCCCGCTTCCGCCACGAGCAAGGAAGACCTTGCCCGCTGTCTGAGAATGCTGCGGATCCGCGCGGACAGCCCTTCCTACCGGGACCTGGAGAAGCAGGCGCTCCAGATCGGCCGCTCGCTGCCGAGGACGACGCTCGGCGAGGTCCTGTCCGGCCGCCGCTTCCCGAGCAAGGCGTTCCTGCTCGCCTTCGTCGAGCTGTGCGGCGTCGACCCGGCCGCCGAGCCGACCTGGGAAAGTGCCTGGAACCGCCTGGCCGTCCGCTACAAGGCCGACGTCCGCGCCGAGCCGAGACCGGGCGCGGAGGACCCGCGCCCCGACCTGTCCCGCCAGGAGCTCCGGGCCACCCGGCAGCGGGTGCGGGAGCTGGAAGAAGAGGTGGCCGAGCTGCACGCCGCCTCGACGGCCCGGACCGAGGCGTCCCGACGTGCCGGGGAGGCCGTCGGACGGGCCGTCGAGGCATGGACGGCGGTGGCCGACGAGCTCGACCGACGGGGCGAGCGCGCGCTCGCGGCCCGTGCACGCACCGCCCTCGCCGAGCTGGCCGAAGCCGAGTTCGCCGGAGCCGGAGCGGGGGTGAGAACCGCAGCCGCGGCCGGGGCGGGAGCCTCGGCCCCACCCCCCGAGCGGACCGCCGCCGGTCCCGTCCCCGGC
>NZ_JZWY01000737.1:0-12450 GCF_000966955.1 Streptomyces sp. NRRL S-495 | reverse complement strand
GCCTCGTTCCGCCCGCCCGGTCGGCGCCCGAGGCCGACCCGGACGCCGCACCGCTGCCCGGCCGGGTCAGTGGCAGCCTCCCGGCGGTCTGGAACGTCGAGCCCCGCAACCCGGAGTTCACCGGCCGCGACACCGTCCTGGCCGACCTGCGCCGCCGCCTCGGCACCGGGAGCACCGGCGGGGTGCAGGCCCTGCGCGGGGTCGGCGGCGTCGGCAAGACGCAGATCGCGATCGAGTACGCCTGCCGGTTCGCCTCCCACTACGACGTAGTCTGGTGGATCGCCGCCGAGGACCCGGCACTGATCGGCGAGCAGGTGGCGGCCCTGGCGGTGGAGTTGGCGCTCGCCGAGCCGGGCACCGACACGGCGACGGCCGTCGCCGTCCTCAAGGCCCATCTGCGCGGCCGGAACCGCTGGCTCCTGGTCTTCGACAACGCGGACGACCGCGCCGGGGTGGCCAAGTGGCTGCCGGGCGGCCCCGGCCACGTGCTGATCACCTCACGGGCCGGCGGCTGGGAGAGGATCGCGGCCACCGTCCCGGTCGACGTCATGGAGCGGGACGAATCGGTGGCCCTGCTGCGCACCCGCCGCCCCGAGCTGAGCCCGGAGGACGCGGATCTGCTGGCGAGCGCCCTCGCCGACCTGCCGCTCGCGCTGGCCCAGGCGGGCGGCTTCCTCGCCGAAACGGCCACCCGGGTCGGCGACTACCTGGCCCTGCTGGACACCCATGCGACGGCGGTGCTGACCGAGGGCAGCACCGGCGACTACCGCAAGCCGCTCGCGGGGGCCATCGACCTCAGCGCGACGAGGCTGGCACGGCTGGACCCGCTCGGTCTGGCCGTGGTGCGGCTGTGCGCGTTCCTCGCCCCGGAGTCCGTCCCGGTCCACTGGCTGCTCGCGTTCGGACGGTCGACGGCGGCCCGGACCCCGCAGGACCACGCGCCGCACACCCCCGGCGGCCCGCTGGCCGCCCTGGCGCTGGCCGACACCGACCCGGTCGCCCTGCACCGGGGCGTCGGTTCGGCCGTCCGGCTGGGCCTGGCGACCAGCACCCATGACGGCGTCCGGCTGCACCGCCTCGTCCAGGCCGTCATCCGGGACCAGTTGGGCGCGGACGCCGCCGACGTGCGCCGTCACGCGCGGACCGTTCTCGTCCAGGCCGCGCCCGGCGACCCGGAGGACCCCGCCACCTGGGCGACCTGGGCCCGGGTGGTGCCGCACCTGCTCGCCGTCGACCCGGGCGGCGCCGACTCGCCGGAGCTGCGCGACCTCGCCTGCGACGCCGCCTGGTACCTCACCGAGCGCGGTGACTCCGAGGCCAGCGCCCGCCTCGCGGTGGACCTCCACACCCGCTGGACGGCCGCCTCAGGTCCCGACGACCGGCACGTGCTCTGGGCGGGCCGCTGCCTGGCGCGCGCCCACCGCGAGCAGGGCCGGTACGAGGCGGCGCACCTGCTCTACGAGGCGTCGATGCCGCGCAGCCGCCGCGCCCTGGGCGAGGACGACCCGCAGACCCTGCGGCTGGCGCACGGGCACGCGATCAACCTGCGCCTGCGGGGCCGTTACGAGGAGTCCCAGCGGCTCCAGGAGGACACCCTGGCCCGGTACCGGCGCCTGCTCGGGCACGACCACCCGCACGCCCTGCACTCGGCGAACCACCTGGCCGCCGACCTCAGCGCGCTCGGCCGCTACGAGGAGGCCCGCGAACTCCACGAGGAGACTCTCGCCCGCTGTCGGCGGGCGTTCGGCGAGGACAGCCCGCACACACTCCGGGCAGCGGACTCCTACGGCACCACCCTGCGCCGCCTGGGGCGCTTGGACGAGGCGCACCGCCTCCAGCGGGAGACGCTGGCGCGGTACCGGCGGGTGCTGGGCGACGACCACCCGCAGACGCTGCGGACGGCGCACAACTTCTCCGAGACGCTCCTCGCCCGGGGAGAGACCGACGAGGCCCACCGGCTCCAGGCCGACGCCCTGGAGGCCGTCCGGAGGGTGCTCGGCGCGGACCACCCGGAGACCCTCCACGCGGCCCGGCACCTGGCGCTCATCCGGTCCGGCCTGGGTCGCTGAACGGACGGGATGCGCAGACTTCCGCCATTCCTGGGACAACCCTGGCCGCCGGCGGTCAGGACATTCTACGATTGACCGACACCGGTCAGTAATCGGCACATCGATCGCGTGGGAATTCCCCGGGCCGGCCAGCTGGTAGCTTACTGCCGCACTGCCGCCCCCCAAGCCGAGGAAATGGCCGATGATCGATCCTAAGATCGCACTGGTAATGGCTAGGCCCCGTCCGGAAATCAATGCCGACCATGACATGCCCCTGCTCCTCCGGGCGCTTTCCGAGGCGGGTGCCGACGCAATCTCTGCGGAATGGGACGATCCGGGCGTCGACTGGTCGGAATTCGATCTCGCGGTGATCCGTTCCACCTGGGACTACACCTGGCGGAAGCCCGAATTCCTCGACTGGGTCGACCGCTGCAGCCGGGCGACCCGGCTGGCCAACCCCCCGGAGGTGGTGCGCTGGAGCTCGGACAAGAGCTACCTCGGCACCCTGGCGGCGGCCGGCGTCCCGGTCGTCCGTACCCGCTACCTGGCTCCCGGCGATCCGGCCGACCTGCCGGACGACCACGAGTACGTGCTCAAGCCGGTGATCGGCGCCGGTGCCCGCTACGCCGCCCGCTACCGGCCCGAGCAGCACGACGAGGCGCACGACCAGGTGGCCCGGATGCACGCCGAGGGCCTCACCGCCATCCTCCAGCCGTACATGAGCGGCATCGACACCACCGGCGAACGGGCGCTGGTCTTCGTCCGAGGACGGTTCCTGCACGCGATCCGGAAGAACGCGGTGCTCTCGCCCGACGTGCCGTTCGACCAGCGCAAGGTCGCCCACCCGGGACTCCAACCGTGGTCGCCGACCCCCGCCGACCTGGCGGTCGCCGAACGGGCGCTGGCCACGGTGCCGGGCTCGGCGGACCTGCTGTACGCCCGGGTGGACCTCGTCGACAACGCCGACGGCACACCCCTGGTGATGGAGCTCGAACTGGTCGAGCCCAACCTCTTCCTGGCCGCCCATCCGGACTCGATGTCCACCGTGGTCCAGGCGATCACGACGACAGCCGCGGCCGCCGCGGCCCAGCGCGGCACCCGGCGCCACGCCGAGGACGACCGGGCGGTCCACGAACGACGCTGAGCGGGGACCACGACTGGCACCGGCCGACGCGGCCGGCGAGGGGGGACACGTCATGAATTCGGGCAGCGACACCGGGGCAGTCAGCAGGGGGGCAGTCGGCAGGGAGGCAGTCGGCGGCGGATCGGCCACCGACGCGACGGCCGACGCGACCGGGGAGGCCGCCCGGAAGGCAGGCGAGGCTGCGGCCGGGTCGGGCGTGCTCCCGTTCGCCTGCCCCGCCGCCCTGGCCGAGCCGCCCGGGTTCGCCGCGCTCCGCGAGCGCGGCGGCCTGGCCAGGCTTCCCACCGCCACCGGCGACCGGGCCTGGCTCGTCACCGGCCACGCCGACGTCCGCGCGCTCTGCGGCGACCCCCGGATCGGCAAGTCGCACCCCGACCCGGCCCGCGCGCCCCGGCTCTGGGAGGCCGCGTTGCTCGGCCCCGAAACCAATCACGCCACGGCGGTGGCAGACCACCGGCGCTGGCGGACCACCCTCACCGAGGCCTTCGGGGCGCGCCGCGTCGAGCGGCTCCGGCCCCGGCTGCAGGCGTCCTTCGACGCACTGCTCGGCGCGCTGCTCGACACGGGCCCGCCGGCCGAACTGTGCGCGGACCTCGCCCGGCCCTTCGCGCTCGGCGTGATCTGCGACCTCATCGGCATCCCGGCGGAGCGGCGGGACGCGTTCGCCGCCTGGTCGGACCGGGTGCGCCGGGTCCCGGACCCCGGGGGGACGGCGGACGCGGCGGAACGGCGGGACCTCGACCGCACGATCGGCGAGCTCCTCGACCAGCGCCGCCGGACCCCCGCCGACGACCTCCTCACCGAGCTCGCCGCCCGTGCCGACGGGCACGACAGGCACGACAGGCACGACGCAGCGCAGACCGACACCCTGCGCCCCGACGAACTCCCGCACACCCTCAGCGGCATCCTCCTGGCCGGCTACGAGACCGTCGCCACCCGGCTCCCCTACGGCCTGCTGTACCTGCTCGCCCACCCCACCGCCCGCACCGCGCTCGCCGCCGACCCCGGCCTCGCCCCCGCCGCCGTCGAGGAGGTCATGCGACTCGCGGTGCCGGGCGGCAGCTGGATGCCCCGCTACGCCCGCACCGACCTGGAGTACGGCGGCAGCCGGATCGCCGCCGGCGACCTCGTCGTGTTCTCCTTCCAGTCCGCCAACCGGGACGAGCGGGTCTTCCCTGCCGCGGGCACCCTCGACCTCGGCCGCACGCCCAATCCCCATCTGGCCTTCGGCCACGGCAAGTACTTCTGCCTGGGCGCCGGACTGGCCCGGCTGGAGCTGCGGATCGCATACGAGACGCTGTTCCGCCGCCTGCCGGACCTCCGTCTCGCCTGCGCGCCGGAGGAGGTCCCGGTCGACGGCGCGAGCGTGACCGGCGGCCTCCGCACCCTCCCCGTCAACTGGGGCCGCCCCACTGACAGGTGACGAACACGCCACCGACCGGGCGTGGGTGCGCGCGCTCCGGAGCGTCCCTCAGCCCTCGTCCCCCTCGTCCTCCTCCCGGTCCTCCTCGCCCTCGCCCTCGTCCTCGCCCTCGGCGTAGAAGATGCCCGCCTCGCGGTCGCGCTGTTCCTGGACCCGCAGCGGGAGTTCCGGGTCCCAGTCCGAACTGCGGGGCAGTTCCGGGCCGTCGGGGCCGAGGCGGACCACGGGTTCGACCCGGACCAGCCGGAAGTGGCGGTCCGCGGCGCGGAGTTCGTCGGAGCGCTCGGCGTCCAGGCGGTCGGCGGCCTCCGCGTACCGGGCGAGTTCCTCCTCGCCGAGGTGCGGGTCCAGCCGGGGGGCGAACTCCCGGAGGTAGGCGGCCAGGGTGTCGCGGGCGTGCTGCGGGGTCTCGCAGGCGCCGGTCATCGGGCCCCAGCCGCCGTCCCGGTACTCCGCGACCGCGCAGTGCACGGGCAGCACCAGCACATTCGGGTAGAGCTGGGAGGAGCGCCGCGCCTGCTCCCGGACGTCCTCCGGGATGGAACGGCCGGTCGGCACCAGCGACATCATGTCCAGCCGCAGGATCCCGTCGACCAGGGTGACGCCCGCCGCCGGGGTGACGCCCGCTGCCGGGTCGATCACGAACCCGTTCATCCGGGGCGGCAGCCGGTGCCCCTCGCCGACGGCGGCCGGGTCCGGGTCGGTCGGCCGGGGCGGCTCGATGCCGTCCGGGCCCGAGCGCAGCACCTGCTCGGCGCGGAAGATCCGGTAGTCACGCCCGCCGGCGGAGATCTCGTCGAGCGCCTCCCACTCCAGCCGCTCGTAGGCCGCGCTGTAGGAGGCGCGCTCCTCCTCGTCGAGGTACCGGTCGGCGGCCTGGCTCGAACCGGGCTCGGCGAGCGCCCAGGCCCGGAACGCGTGTCCCAGGTCGTCCCGGGCGGCCTGCGGGGTGGTGGCGTGGAATTCGACGATCCGCCAGGTGCCCGAGCCGGTGCGCTCCAGGCTGCCGAAGACCGGCGGCATCATCATCAGATTCGGGTACTTCTCGCGGGATGCCCAGGCCTCCAGACCGGCCACCGCGGCAACCGGGTCGTCCGTGTGGGTGACCCGGATCGTCAGGTGCTCCGGCAGCTGCGCAGCGTCATCGTCCATGCGGCCAGTGTTAGCGGACCCGCCGAGAGCCCCGCAGGGTAATCGCGGAACTCCACCCGACCGGGCCCGCCCGCCGTCGGCCGGGCGCGCGGGAGCCCGGACCGGCCCGTCCGGGACACCCGGGCGGGCCGCGCGCCCGAGGTGGTTCAGAGGTACTTGACCAGCTCCGGCATGAGGTCCTGGAAGGTGCGGCCGCCGGCCGGCTGCCCGATCGCGGTCATCTGCCAACCAGCCTGGGTGCGCTGCATCTTGGCCATGATCTGCGCGGTGTAGGCGCCGCCGCCGGTGAGCGTGTACCGGGCCAGTTCGGTGCCGCTCTGGGTGTCGACCAGCCGGCAGAAGGCGTTCTCGACCTCCTGGAAGGTCTGGCCGGTGAAGGAGTTCACGGTGAAGAGGATCTGGTCCACCTCGGCCGGTACGGCGTTGAGGTCGACGGTGATGGTCTCGTCGTCGGTCGCGTCCCCGGCGCCGCCGGTCAGGTTGTCGCCGCTGTGCCGCACCGAGCCGTCGTTGCTGGTGAGGTGCTGGAAGAAGACCACGTCGACCGGCTTGCCCCCGGAGAACAGCACCGCCGAGGCGTCCAGGTCGATCTCCTGGGAGGCGAACAGCTTGGCGAGGAAGCCCTTGCGCTGCGCCGCCCGCCAGCCGAGGCCCATCCGTACCACGCCCAGGCGGCCTCCGCCCGGCTTCTCCAGGCTGAGCTTCTGCCCCTTCGCCAGCGAAACGCTCATCGCGCCCTCCTCGTTGATCGCACTCGCGCCTTGAATCTACAGCACTGTAGATCTTTTTGGCGCTGCGGGACGCCTTCGTCCCGGGACACCTGCATACCCCGTGCGACCGTCACGGATGCGGGCGACACCGCACCGCACCCGGTCGGGGCGAACAGGACGACGGGCGACTGGCGACGGGGCGGGCGGCCCCGGGCAGTCGGGCTTCGGGTCAGGCCGGCCGCTCCAGCCGGACCAGGGCGTCCACCGCCACCGCGCCACCACCCTCCGGCCCTCCCCGGTCCCGGTGGCCGGCCTCGGCGGCGACCGGGCGGAGGGCCCGCTCGGCCCGGACGGTCTGCAGACCGGCGCCGGCCAGGTCGGCGAGCACGTCCTCGGCGGTGTAGAGCACGGCCGGGTCCTGCGGGCCGCCGACCCCCTCGGTCAGATTGGCGGAGTCGTGCCCGACCACTAGCAGGGTGCCGCCGGGCGCGAGCGCCGCGGCGGCGCGCCGCAGGGCCGCCCGGCGGTCCTCGGCCGCGAGTTGGAGGTAGGCGACCACGACCAGGTCGTAACCCTCCGGCGGGGCCTCAAAAGCCCGGGCGTCGCCGTGTCGCCAGGTCAGCCGGTCGGCGACCTCGTCGGGCAGCGAGGCGGTGAGCCGTTCCGCGCGACCGAGGGCGACGGTGGAGAAGTCGAGCCCGGTGACCTCCCAGCCGAGACCGGCGAGCCAGATGCTGTTGCGACCCTCTCCGGCAGCCAGGTCCAGGGCCCGCCCGGGTGCGAGTCCGGCCAGTTCACGGACCACCCAGCGATTGGGCTCGGTGCCCCAGACCAGCTCGCTGGCGGCGTAGCGTTCGTCCCAGGCGCGGCTGTCCATGGCCGTTCTCCGTTCGACGCGGGGACTTCTCGGGAGGCCACCGTACCGGTCCCCCGGACCGGCCCACCGGGTGCCCGACCGGTCCGCGATTCATCCACCGGGCACCCTTGACGGCGAATATTGGTCCAGTCCAATCTGTGATGTCGTGATGCGCCGGCCCCGGCCGGTCCGCGTCCAGGCTTCCGTACTGCCGCACCACCTTCACCCGGCCGCGCGCCCCCACAGCGCCCGACCCGGCTCCCCAGGCCCACCCGGGCCGTCGCACCGCCGGAAACCCCACTCCTCCGGAGGACAACCGCATGCACGACCGTGTCATGTCCGCGCACCCTGGCGAGCGCCGGGCCGTCGCGCCGCGCCGCCGAGCGCTCGCACTCGCCCTGGCCGCCACCCTCAGTACCGGCGGCGCCGCCCTCGCGCTCACGCTCGACACCGCCTCGGCCGCCGCCGTCAACCTGCTGACCAATGCGGACCTGGAGACCGGCACCCTGGCCGGCTGGACCTGTGCCAACGGATCCGTGGTCACCACCCCGGTCCACGGCGGCGGTTACGCGCTCAACGGCGCCGCCTCGGCCTCCGACACCGCCGAGTGCCGGCAGGCGGTCACCGTCCTGCCGAACACCACCTACACCCTGGCCGGCTGGGTCCGGGGCAACTACGTCTACCTCGGCGCGACCGGGACCGGCGTCAACTCCCAGAGCTGGACGCCCGGTACGGGCGGCTGGACACAGCTGAGCAGCACCTTCACCACGGGCGCGAGCACCACCTCGGTGACGGTCTTCACCCACGGCTGGTACGGCACCGGCGCCTACCAGGCCGACGACCTGAGCCTGACCGGCCCGGCCGGGCCGACCGGCACCGCCAGCCCGACGGCGACCAGTAGCCCGACGACCAGCCCGACGGCAACGAGCAGCCCCACGACCAGCCCCACCGTGACCACCAGCCCGACGGCGTCGAACAGCCCGACGGCCACCGGCAGCCCCACCGCGACCGGGACCGCGACGCCCACCGCCACCTCGACGGCCACCGGCCCCGCCGGGGACGGCAAGGTCACCACGCCGGCCGGCGTCACCGTCACCAAGGTCACCCACAACGCCGTCGTGCTCAAGTGGCAGCCGTCCACCGCGACCGCCGGTGACGCCCCGGTCGCCTACAAGGTCTACGCGGGCGACCAGTTGGTGGCCACCTCGATGGGCACCTCGGTGGCGGTCAGCTCACTGCTGCCCTCCCGCGGCTACGCCTTCACCGTCCAGGGCTACTCCGGCAGCCACGCCTCCGCCCAGTCGGCCCGGGTGAGCGCCACCACCACCGCGGCGCCCGCCACCAGCCCGTTCCGCTCGGCCTACTTCGACCAGTGGGGCGTCTACGAGAACGCGTACCACGCGAAGAACGTCGACACCAGCGGCGCCGCCGGCAAGCTGGACGTCATCAACTACGCGTTCGCCAACATCCACCCGAGCAACCTCACCTGCTTCCAGGCGGTCAAGGCCTCGGACTCGGCGAACGAGAACAACCCCAACGCCGGTGACGGCGCCGGTGACGCGTACGCCGACTACCAGGCCGACTACAACGGCGCGGCCAGCGTGGACGGCAGCGCCGACACCTGGGAGCAGCCGCTCAAGGGCAACTTCAACCAGCTGCGCCAGCTCAAGGCCAAGTACCCGAACCTGCGGTTCACCATCTCGATCGGCGGCTGGACCTACTCCAAGTACTTCTCGGACGCGGCGGCCTCCGACGCCTCCCGCAAGAAGTTCGTGTCCTCCTGCCTGGACATGTTCCTCAAGGGGAACCTGCCGACGAACGTCTCCGGCGACCCGGCGGGCGGCGCGGCCTCGGCGGCCGGGCTCTTCGACGGGGTCGACCTCGACTGGGAGTACCCGGGTTCGGCCGGCGGCCACACCGGCAACCACACCTCGCCCGCCGACAAGCAGAACTTCACCCTGCTGCTGAAGGAGTTCCGCACCCAGCTGGACACCCTCGGCAACGCCCAGGGCAAGCGGTTCCTGCTGACGGCGGCGCTGCCCAGCGGCCAGGACAAGATCGCCCAGCTGGAGACCGACAAGATCGGCGCCTACCTCGACTACGCCGACATCATGACCTACGACATGCACGGCTCGTGGGACGCCAAGGGCCCGACCAACCACCAGGATCCGCTGCACGACAGCCCGGCCGACCCGACCACGCCGATCACCCCGGGCAACCGGAAGTACAACATCGACACCACGCTCACCGCGTACACCACCGGCCTGCCGGAGTACGGCATCGCGGGCGGGTTCCCGGCGGCCAAGCTGGTGCTGGGCGTGCCGTTCTACTGGCGCGGCTGGACCGGCGTGCCGGCCGGCTCCGACTTCGGCCTGTACCAGAGCGCGACCGGTCCGACCCCGGCCAAGCCGCTGAGCGCGGAGGCCGGCCTGGCCGCCTGGAAGGAGCTCAACCCCACCGCCGCAAACACCCATTGGGACCCGGTGACGGAGTCCTCCTGGGTGTACGACGGCACCAACTTCTGGACCGGTGACACCCCGCAGGCCGTCCAGGCCCGCGGCGCGTACGCCAGGAGCAAGGGGCTGGCCGGGATGTTCGCCTTCTCGCTGGAGAACGACGACGCCGCCGGGACGATGCTCAACGCGATGAGCAGCAGCCTGAACTGACGTCGAGTCATGAACGGGGCCCGACCGGGGCGATCCGGTCGGGCCCCGCTTGCGGCTCAGGTCCCGCATCCGACGCGGCGCGCCGGGGCGGGATCAGCGCTCCGGCACCGGGTCGACGCCGTTCCTCCGCCGGGCGGCAGCGGGGCGGCAGCGCAGCAGCCGGCCGGCCGTGAGGCGGGCGCCGCGCACCGCGCCGTGCCGGTGCAGTGCCTGCACGGCATAGGTGGAGCAGCTCGGCGTGTACAGGCAGCAGTCGGGGCGCTTCGGGCTGATCTCGGTGCGGTAGTGGCGCACCGCGCCGTAGAGCACCCCGGCCACCAGGCCCTGCGGCGCGGGCGCGGCCCGGTCGGGCATACGGGAACCGGCACCGCCTCCCCGGCCCGCGGTGAGGGCGAACCGGAGGCCGGCGGCCAGGGCCATCGGGAGCAGCGCGAGCAGGCAGGGCCCGTCGCATCCGCCGCCTCCCCCACCGCAGCCGCCGTTGCCACCGCCGCCGTTGCCACCGATCCGGCAGCCGCCACCGCCACCGTTGCCGCTGCAGCCGGGGGGCACGAAGTCGTCGAAGTCGTTGTCCTTCTTCCGCTCCCCGTGCCGGCGCAGGTAGGCCTTCCACTCCTGCTGCCGGCGCTTGCGGTCGCGCCGTTCCTCGGCCGGCAGCCACCACCAGGCACGTCCGGGACGCTGGGTCGTCGGGAACTGTTCACCCTGACCGGGCTGCTGGTACGCCACTGCTCGCGATTCCTCTCGGCGCGCACGCCGGGGCCGACCCCCAACGGCCCGATCAGATTATCGAAAGCCCGGATCGTGGGGGTCGGCCCGCAGGAGGATCCCGCGCGGTGCGCTCAGCCGCTACCGCCACCCAGACCGGGGAACAGGTCGGTGAACGTCTGGGTGGTGACCGAGACGCTCCGGCCGAACGGGTCGTCGAAGTCCCAGATCAGGAACAGCAGGAAGGCGATCAGCGCACTGAACGCACCGGCCAGGATCAACTCCCGGGTGGAGCGCCGGATCTGGAGGGCGAACACCATGCCCACCGTCACCACCGCGCCGACGATCAGGCCGAACCAGACCACGCCGGGCATGCTCGGGCCGGCGTTCTGGCCACGCGCGTTGCGGGCGTCGTCGGCGACGCTGATCCGGTCCAGGACCGGCTGGTACGCCTGGGCCTCCAGGTCGGAGGCCGGGGGACGGGTCGCGACGTCGGTGCGCAGCTTGTCCAGCAGTTCGGTGCCCCGGTCGGAGATCTCACCGTTCTCGCGCATGTACGTCCACTCCACGTCGACCACGTAGGAGACGTAGGCGTCGACGTCGGCGCGGATCTTGTCGCGGAACTCCACCGGGTAGACCTGCGCGCGCTCGCTCACCTCGTGCAGCGCCTGCGCCTCGCGGAAGACGTCGTCCTGCGCCACGCCGCGGGTCTCCCAGACTCCGGCGATGGCCAGGCCGAGCACGATCGCGTAGACCACGCCGATCATCATCGTCATGTACTCGATGACGTCGGGTGTCTCGTCGGTGTCCTCGTCCGCACCGGCGCGGCGGTGCCTCAGCAGCACCACCGCCACCACCACGGCACAGGCCGCCAGCATGGCGATGGCCAGCGCCAACCATTCGGACATCGGGACTCCTTTCTCGGTCGGGGATCGACAGGATTCGATCGGATTCAGTCGGACGGATGTGTCGGGCCGCACCGGGCCCGGCACACGGGGAACAGGAACGCCCAGCCCGGGAGGACCCGGGCAAGGGGGGAGGACTCGGGAAGGCCGGAAGGCGGGAACGGAACCGGGAGCGGCGCGGCGTCAGGAGCCGCTCGAACCACCGGAGCCGCCAGGACCACCGGAGCCGCCGGAACCACCGGCCCCGCTACGGCCGCCGGCACGGCCCCGCGGGCGCAGTGCCGCCACGGCGAGTACGGCGGGCACGGTGACCACCAGCATGGTCCGCGTCGGCGAGTTGCCGTGGTGCACGGGTGGCGCCGGCACGGGCTGGGCCATCGGAACGGGCCGCAGCGTCGGGGCCGGGCGCACCGGACTGGGCGCCGGGGAGGCCGGGGTCGGCGTCGGGACCGGGGCCGGCGGTGCGGGGACGGCGGGCGCCGGGGGCGGGACCGCCGGTGCCGTGGACGGCCGCGGGCTCGCGGGTCTCGGCGAGGGCGTCGGCGGTGGCGGCGTCGGAGTGGGCGCGGGCTGCCGGGGCGACACGGGCGGCGGGGTGGGCTGCGGTGTCGGGGCGGGCGGCGCGGGCGGCACCGGGACCGGGGTCGGAACCGGCGGCGGTGTCGGCACCGGGGTGGGGGTGGGCGTGGGAGTGACGGTCGGCTTCGGCGTGGGTGTGGGCGTCGGCGTGGGCGTCACGGTGGGGCTCGGGGTCGGCGTCGGAGTCGGCGAGGGCGTCGTCCGCGTCGGAGTGGGTGTCGCCGTGGGTGTCGGCGTCGGCGAGGGGCAGGGGTGGTGG
>NZ_JZWY01000736.1:0-1075 GCF_000966955.1 Streptomyces sp. NRRL S-495 | reverse complement strand
AGGGGCAGGGGTGGTGGTGCGTCGGCCTCGGCGGCCGGGGCTTGGTGGGCCACGGCTTCGGGTGGTGCAGGATTCCGGAGAGGTCGACGTCCACGCCCACCTCCACCTCCACGTCCACCTCGGTGTCCACGCCGTCCCGGCCCACCCCGACCGACACGCCCGTACTGGTGCAGACGCAGGTGTCGACGACCGGACCGTGCGAATGCCCGCCCTGCTGGGCCGTCGAGGAGCGGGCGGTGGCCGAGCCGGTCAGCAGCGCGCAGAGCGCGACCACACCGGCGGCCGCTCCGACCAGTCGGACCCTCCGCGCCCGCGGGTCGGCGTCCTTGGCGAGGCCGGTTCCGGGTAAGACGGCGCGGCTGCGGGGGGCGCCGTCCGCCGACGCCCGGTCCGCGGTCACGGTGCCCCGTCCATCGGTATCCGCCGGGGCGGCTGGTGCTGCGGCATGGGCTCCATGCACCTCTCGTGTCGTCAGGAGGGCCGGCCCACGCCGGAAGGGGGGCCGACACCGGAAGGCCCGCCGCAGTGGGCGGGCCGTCCGGCATCAGGTGAAACGATCATGCGGAGAGCCGGTTACGGCCGCCCCGGGGCGTGCGGCGCCCGGGCGTGCCACCCGGGCCCACGGTGCGGTGCGAGGATCAGTGGCGGCCGTGCGCGATCTCGACGTTCTCCAGGACACCGACGGCGTCCGGCACCAGGATCGCGGCCGAGTAGTAGGCGCTGACCAGGTAGGAGATGATCGCCTTCTCGTCGATGCCCATGAAGCGGACCGAGAGGCCGGGCTGGTACTCGTCCGGGAGGCCGGTCTGGTGCAGGCCGATGACGCCCTGGTTGTCCTCGCCGGTCCGGATCACCAGGATGGAGCTGGTGTTCTCCTTGCTGATCGGGATCTTGTTGCAGGGCAGGATCGGCACCCCGCGCCAGGCCGGCACCTGCTGTCCGCCGAGGTCGACGTGGTGCGGGTAGATCCCGCGCGCGTTCAGCTCACGGCCGATCGCGGCGATCGCCCGCGGGTGGGCGAGCAGGTAGTCGGGGTCCCGGCGGCGGCTGAGCAGCTCGTCCAGGTCGTCCGGGG
>NZ_JZWY01000735.1:0-8065 GCF_000966955.1 Streptomyces sp. NRRL S-495 | reverse complement strand
GCTGGTGCTCGATCTGGTTCATCGGCTGGTTGTAGAGGTCGGCGACCCGGGTGTGCACCTTGAGGATCGTCTGCGCGACGCTCAGCTCGTACTCGCGCGGCTTCAGCTCGTAGTCCACGAAGGCGCCCGGCAGCTGGTACTCGCCGTGGTGGCCGGCGGACATGGCGATCTCGGCCTCGCCGCGCTCGTTCTGGCGCTGGAGCGGCAGGGCGAGGAAGGCGGTGAGGTGCTCCTGGAGCGCCGGCGAGTTGTCCCGGATCTGCTCGAAGTCGCGGCGGGGCAGCGACAGCACCGTGCCGGCGGTCACCGTCTTCGCGGTGAACTCCCAGACCGCGTCCTGGTCGAGCACGGACTGCTCGCCGAACCGGTCGCCGTCACCGAGCACGCCGACCACCGTCTCGTCACCGTACTTGCCGATGCCGATCTGGTTGATCTTGCCGTGCGCGATCAGGTAGATCCGGTCCGCCGCCTCACCGCGTTCGGCGAGCACCTCGCCCGGGCCGAAGTCGCGCTGCTCGCAGCGGTCGGCCAGCGCGGTCAGCACCTCGTCGTCCTCGAACCCGCGCAGCAGCGCCAGCTCACCCAGCTCCTGGGGGATGACCCGGACCTCGGAACCGGTCTTGATGAACTCGACCCGGCCGTCACCGACGGTGTAGGTCAGTCGGCGGTTGACCCGGTAGGCGCCACCGGCAGCCTGCACCCAGGGCAGCACCTTGAGCAGCCAGCGGGAGGTGATCTCCTGCATCTGCGGCGCGGACTTGGTGGTGGTGGCGAGATTGCGGGCAGCAGCCGTCGTCAGGCTCGACTGCGCCACCTGCGGTGTCTCCGGGGCCGTCTCCACGGTCATCGGCAGGGTTCTCCATTTCGTGTGATCAGTCACGCCGACCCGTCTCGCGACCGGCGGTAGCCGGGGGCCAGGTGTCGACGGATCATCAGATACGCGTATCGGTGCGGGTGTTGACTGTCTTCGCGATGCGGTGCGCCCGCTCGGGCGATCCACCGGAACCCTAGATCACCGCCACACGGCCCATCCCGTACGACAACCGAGTGCCCCCCGATTGGGTGAATCTCTCCGATCGGAAGGTTTGAATCCGTCACCCTTGCGCCGGTGGGCAGTCACGTTTCTGCGCATGCGAATCGTCCAGACGTAGGAACGATTCACTCCACCCGAACGGAGCAGCGCGAAGACCCGCACCTCGGCCGATGGAGTGCGGGCATGGCAAACATGCGTTCGATGCTCGAACACAGTACGAATCCGGGTGCCGGTCAGCCCGCCACGGGCGCCCCCGCAGCCCTGCGGGAAAGCCCTGCCACAGCTTTCCGAGCCGTCGTCAGGAGGGTCGGGAAGCCGGTCGGCCGCAGCCCAGGGTCACCCCTCGGGCCCGTGCTCCGACCGGGCCGCGCGCCTGGCCGCCCGCAGGTTGCGCCGGTGCACGGTCCACCACAGCGCGCCCACCGTGACGGACAGGGCGAGAAGGACCAGGGCCAGCACCGGCCAGCGGCTGTCGGCGAGCCGGATATCGGCCAGCAGCAGCCCGGCCACCGCCGCGACCGGGACGAGCAGCGCGGCCAGCGCCCGGCCCGCCGCGGCCACCACCCCGGGGTCCGCGCGGGCCCGGTGCAGTCCGGGCCAGCCGAACGGGTCGCCGCCGAAGTAGTGGGCGACCCCGCGGACCGCCAGCCGGTCGGTGGCCCAGGTGTAGGACAGCGCCATGTACGGGAGCCAGACCAACGGGGCGACGGTACCCATCAGGAGGACCAGCGCCAGCAGCGACCACTCCCCCGCCGACCGCCAGCGGGACGGCGGCGGGACGGCGTCCTCGCTGGTGATGCCGAGCAGGCGGGCCATCCGCCGGATCAGGTCCCAGAACCCCCGGAACCGGCCGGGAGGCCGGGAGGCGGCAGCGGGCTCCGGACCCGCCGCGAGCGCCCGCTCGGCGGCGGCGAGGTCGGGGTGGGCGCCCTGGAGGACGAGCAGCTCGGGGGCGCGGGCCCGGTCGGCGGGGTCCTTCCCGGCGAGGGCGGCGAGCTCCAGCAGCAGCTGCGCCTGGGCCAGCAGGGCGGTGCAGAAGGCGAACGGGATGAGCCAGAGGAACGGCCCGCCGACGAAGGCGCCCTCGCTCTGGCTGACCAGCCGGGCGTGGTCGACGGCCCGCGCGGCCAGGTCGCCCGTCGTGGCCTCGGGGTGGGCGGCGCGGAGTGCCGCGACCCGGCGGGCGGCCCGGGGGCCTCGGTGGCGGACGGCGAAGACGGCGAGCAGTTCCGGCAGCCGGGCGGGGTGGGCCCGCATCGAGCGCACCAGCTCGGCGACCGGGGCGCCCTCCTTCGCCGCTCCGGGTGCCGCCTGCTGCGGGGCGGCCGGGGCGTCGGGCGGGCCTGCGGGCCCCGGGCGCCCGGGGCGTTCCGGTCGTGCGGGGTCCGGGTGCTCGGGGTCCGCGTCTGTATTCGGGGCCACGTTCGTCCCACCGCTCCGCCGCACGCTCCGGCCATGCCCGGACCGGCGTCC
The DNA here is from genome assembly GCF_000966955.1 of Streptomyces sp. NRRL S-495. Taxonomy (NCBI): domain Bacteria; kingdom Bacillati; phylum Actinomycetota; class Actinomycetes; order Kitasatosporales; family Streptomycetaceae; genus Streptomyces; species Streptomyces sp. NRRL S-495. Next base: position 5,559 of record NZ_JZWY01000735.1, on the reverse strand, counting down.
GACCGCTCACGTCCGAGCGCTCGCGTCCGACCGCTCACCCGGGCCTTCCTCCACCCTAGGCTCCGCCCTCCGGCTCCCGCCTGTCAGGCGGCCGGGCGGCCGGGGTCAGGCGACCTCGAAGCCGTGCCGGACCTGGTCGAGGCGGCCGGCCGCGAAGTCCTCCTCGGAGATCCAGAAGGAGACGTTGACGCACTCGCCCCAGTCGACGGCCAGCGCGCCGCTCCCGATCTGGAGCAGCGGGCGGTGGCCCTCGGGCCGGCCGGTGTCCGTGTCGCACCAGCCCAGCAGCCGGACCTCGGGCCGGGGCAGCCGCTCGGCGAGGTCCTGGGCGAGGTCGAAGGCGACCAGGAAGTCGTCCGGGAACAGCCGCTCCAGCTCCTGGTCCTGGTAGGACGGCGCGGACAGCGCCCAGGCGGCCCGGACCGGAACGGCGGGGACGGTGGGCGCGCCCTGCTCGACGTCCGGGGCCGGCCGGGGCGGCGCACCGGCGGGGACGTGCAGCACCCGGCAGCCCCGGCCGCTGAAGTCGGAGAGCCATTCGTCGTGGAAGAAGAGCAGCAGCCCTTCGGCGGGCAGCGGCCAGCCCTCGGCGCCCGGCCCGGTGGACCGGAAGGCCGTGGCGAGGGCGGCGCAGTCGAGTTGGGCGAGCAGCTGCATCGGGCGGCCGCCGGCCTCGGGCCAGGCCGTGTCCACCGGGAGTGCGGGCAACCCGCCGAGCTGCCCGACCGGCGCCGTGTCCGCACCGGGGAGGCCGACCGCGCCGACCCCGCCGGCGGGGTCCGAGGAGTCCGGGTCCGGGTCCGGCACCTGGTCCAGGACGAGGGAGGAGCGGAACAACCGCTCGACCAGGGGCGCCGGCTGCTCGCCGACGCGGGCCCGGATCAGCTCCGCGACGTCGCCCGGGATCGGCGGCGCACCCTCGGCGGGCGCGGCCACGGGGGTGTCGGTGGTCACGAGTTCGGCCATGCGCCAAGCCTGCCACGAGGGTCCGACAACACCGGTCGGCCGACCCGGCGCACGGCGGGCGGCAGCAGCGGGCGGGGACGGCGGGCGGGAACGGCGGAGGCCCCGTCAGGTGCCGGTACGGGGGGATGATCGGCACCTGACGGGGAGCGGGCCGACGACCTGTCGACCGGTCGGCCCGGCTGGGGGGAGCGGTTCAGCGGGAGCAGTTCAGCGGGAGCGGTTCAGGAGCAGGTGACCTCGTTGCCGGGGACCTGGAAGATGCCGGAGTCACTGGCCGCACCGGAGGCGTACTCGTAGTAGAGGTACGTGTAGAAGTCGATCCGCGCGCCGTCGCCGCAGACCGAGTCGGTGCCGATGGTGTAGGTCAGGGTGACGGTGGTGGTGGCGCCCGCGGCGACCGGGACGGAGTGGTGGACCAGGCCGCTGGTGGCACCGGTGTCGCAGGCGGTGACGTTGCCGCCGCAGGAGGAGAAGGCGTACTTCAGACCGGTGTTCAGGGTGGTGCCGTAGGTCGGCTGGACGGACTCGTAGACGAAGTACGCGGCGGTGTCGTGCGGGTTGGTCAGGGTCAGCGTCAGGGTGACGTCCGAGCCGGGGGTGGCCGTGGTCCGGTCGACGGAGACCGACAGCAACGGGGTGTCCGCGTGGGCGGGGGTGGCCGACAGGAGCAGGCCGAGGAGGAGGGCGAGGATCGCGGGCAGGCCGGCACGGCTCAGAAATGAAGTGCGCATGACCAATGAGCGTAGGTGGCCGTGCGCGCGCCGGGGCCCGCCTCCGCACCGGTCCGTACTGGCATATGACAGTGGAGCGGACACCTCGGGCCATTACCTCCTGGTTCCGCCCGCCGTCCGGCGGCCGACGGCCTACCCTCCGCGCCCGGTCCTCAGAGCGGCGGCGGCAGGATGGCGCAGAGCGCCTCCAGCGCCGCCGGGTAGGCGTGGTCCGGCGGGGTCGCGTAGCCCACGACCAGGCCGTCCGTCGCCGGCATCGCCTCCGCCGCGAGCAGCGGGTGCCGGTAGTCGGCCAGGCCGTCCAGGACCAGCCCCCGGTAGGCGGCCGCCTTGAGCACCGAGCGCTCCGTCCCCGGCGCGAGCCGGAGCACCGCGTGCAGCCCGGCCGCGATCCCGGTGACCTCGATGTGCGGGGCGTGCTCGGCCAACGCGCCGACCAGCCGGTCCCGGCGGTCGCGGTAGCGGCGGCGCATCCGCCGGACGGGCGCGGCGCATCCGCCGGACGTGCCGGTCGTAGCCGCCGGAGTCGATGAACTCGGCGAGCGTCAACTGGTCCAGGGCGCTGGCCCAGGCCTCCCGCTCGCCCTTGGCCGCGAGCACCCGGTCCACCAGGTGGTCGGGCAGCACCATCCAGCCGAGCCGCAGCGCGGGGCTGAGGCTCTTGCTGGCCGTCCCCAGGTAGACCACCCGCTCCGGGTCCAGGCCCTGAAGGGCACCGACCGGCTGCCGGTCGTAGCGGAACTCGCCGTCGTAGTCGTCCTCCAGGACCAGTCCGCCGCGGCCGCGCGCCCAGTCGACCACCGCCGCGCGGCGGCCCGGGTGCAACGGTCCGCCGGTCGGGAACTGGTGGGCGGGCGTGAGCAGCGCCGTGCGGATCTCCGGGTCCTCCGCCAGGCCGCCCACCCGCGCGCCGTGCTCGTCGAGCGGGAGCGGGCGGGTGGTGGCCCCGGCGGCGGCCAGCAGCCCGCGGTGGAAGGCCAGCCCGTAGCCCTCGACGGCGAGCGGCCCGGCCGTCCGGGCCGGGAGGACCGCGCGCGGGCCGTCGAACAGCAGCCGCAGCGCGTGCGCGAAGCCCGAACAGACCACGATCCGGTCCGGGTCGGTGCGGACCCCGCGGGCCCGGGCGAGGTAGTCGGCCAGGACTTCCCGCAGTTCGCGCCGGCCCTGCGGATCACCGGGCCCGAACGCCTCGTTGGGCGCGGCGGTGAGCGCCCGGCGGCCGGCGGCGAGCCAGGCGGTGCGCGGGAAGGCGGCGGCGTCGGGCTGGCCCTGCCGCAGGTCGTGCGCGGGGCGCGGCGGGCGGGAGGAGCGGCGGGCCCGGGTCGGGGGGACGGGTTGTCGGGGGGACGGGTTCGGCCCGTTCGGCGACGGTGGTGCCGGAGCCCTGGCGGGCGGTGAGCCAGCCCTCGGCGACCAGCTCGGCGTAGGCGTCGGCGACGGTGTTANCCGCGGCGAGCGCGCGGTAGGGCGGCAGCCGGGTGCCCGGGGCCAGCCGGCCGCTGCGGATCGCCTCGCGCAGGGCGTCCATCAGGGCGGACCGGCGGCTGCCGGTGGCGGGCAGGTCGAGGTGGAGGTCGGCCCCGGCGGGGCCCACGGCTCCGGCGGCGGAGCGCTCGCCGACCGGGGCTGAAGGGGCCGAGGGAGCCGAGTGGGCCGAAGGAACCGAGTGGGCCGCGCCCTCGGCGGGGCGGGCGGTGGCGGCGGTGGCGGTGCTGGCGGTGGGCCGGGTGCCGGCGGGACTGCGGCGGGGTGTCCGGGGCGGATCGACCGAAGTGTCCGTCATGGTTCCGCAGCCTAGCGCCGGGCCCCGGCGGCCCCGGGGCCGGGCCTGCCGCCCCGGGGCCGCCGGACCGTCCGGCGCGGTTCGACGCCGGTTCGACGCCGGTCAGTAGCCGGTCAGTAGCCGGTCAGTCGCCGGTCAGTCGATCCGGATCGAGTTGACGATGAACGAGCGCACGTCGTTGCGGGTGCGCTCGGCGAGCGTCGAATCGGTGGAGTAGGCGCTGACGGTCAGCCAGATGTTCCCGGACTGCGGGACACAGACGACGATCGCGATCACGTCCGCGTTGCCGCCGATCACCTGGTAGTCGCCGTCGCCCGCGAGGTCCCAGACCTGGAAGCCCTGGCGCTGCAGCGCGGTCTGGGCCAGGCCGAGGCAGTCGCCGAGGGTGTCGTTCTTGGTGAAGGTACCCCAGTGTGCGTACATACGGGTCTCCCGTTCGTGCCGTGGTGGCGGCCGCCGCCGGAGTGGTCCGACCCCGGTGGCGGCCGTACCTCGAGAGTCGGAGGGCCGCTGTCCCGGATGCACGGGGCCGGGGTCCCGTTCCGGCCCGGTTCTCCGACCGGGACAGGCGCGCGGGACGGACGCGCGGGACGGACGCGCGGGTCAGGCACGCGGGACAGGCGCGCGGGCCGCAGCGGACACCCCGGCCCGCGGCGAACAGCGGGCGTCCCCGGAGCGGGGCCGCACCACAGCGGCGGCCGGACCGCCCCTCCGGTGCGCCGGGCGGGCGGCGGGACTCCTGCATCGGGGTGCGGTTCCGCCTGCGATCGGGTGACCTTATGGTCGGATTATGTCGTCATAGGCGTGTCGACTGGCTATTCCTTCGCCATGACCAACACCAGGAAGTACCTGCTCGCCGCCGGCCTCAGCGCCGCGCTGGCGGTTCTCTCCGCCGGCCCCGCCCTCGCGCTCGACTGCGACACCCCCGTGCACCACACCCCGAACGCCCCGGTCCACAACGGCCTCCCGGACGGCCTCCCTGGCGGCGGCGGCACCGTCTGCATCAACGAGGGCGGCGCCTACGCCAACGGCATCGTGGCCAACTCCCCGGGTGTGCTGTCCGGCAACCAGATCCAGATCCCGATCAACATCCAGACCAACATCTGCGGCAACAGCCTCTCCATTCTCTGACCGGTGCCCGACGCGCGCCCGCGGTTCGCCCGGCGCCCCCGCACCGACCGCACGAGGGCTGCGGACCCGGCACCCGCCGGGGCCGCAGCCCTCGCCCCTTTCCCCGCTCCCCCGCGCGCGGAGGACGCCCGGCGGTTACGGCACCACGGTGACCGGCCAGCGGCCCGCCTTGACCAGCCGTACCGCGACCGAGCCGATCACCCGGTGCCCGGCCTGCTCGGAGGCGCCGACCACCACCGCGTCCGCCCGCAGCTCGTCGGCCAGCCGGGCCAGGCCCGTATAGGGGTCGCCGCGCACGGTGAGGAAGCGCCACTCCACCCGCCACACGTCGCGCAGCCGGTGCTCGGCCTCGCGGACGGCGGCGAGCAGTTCCTCGGCAATCTCCTGCGTGGTCTCCTCGACGGCGGCGCCCGCGAGCGCGGTGGCCGCGCCCAGCACCGGCTGGATGTACGCGATCGCCAGGGTGGCGTTCTGCCGCCGGGCCAGGCCCGCCGCGTAGGCGGTCGCCCGCCAGGAGGAATCCGAGCCGTCGAGGCCCGCCACGATCATCTTGGGCCCGTCGGTGCCCAGCTCGAACCCGGACGGCGCCACGGCCGCGCCCGGCTCCTCGGCCCCGTCGGCGGCCGCCGACCCCTGCTCCGCATCGCTGTCGTTGCTCATGGCCCGAGGCTATGCCGGACACGGCGGGTGACGGCACGGGGCACGGCGGGTGAGGGCTGTGGCCCGGACCACCCGCAGCCACCACCGCACCCCTCCCCGCACCCCGATTCCCGCACCCGCCGCGACCGGCCCACCACACCCCGTCGACCGTGTGCCCGGCCTCACAGACCCCCCGGAGTGGCCCGGACCACTTCCACCCCGCATTCGATCTTGAAAATCGGGACATTTGCCTTCAAAACAGCCCAATACCAAGATCCATACCCACGGTAACCCCCCACTGACCTCGCC
>NZ_JZWY01000734.1:0-661 GCF_000966955.1 Streptomyces sp. NRRL S-495 | reverse complement strand
AAACCTACGAATCCTTGAAACCCCACCCCCACCCCCGTAACTTCGAATGCGTCGCACCGAACGAGCACACCGCTCACCAGGAACGCAGTGCGAGCCCCCCGAAACCACAAGCCCCCCAGGGCCTGGTTCCGCACGCCCGCACCCCCCTCCGAAAGGAAACACATGACCTTCCGTAACGAGACCACCGCCACCACCGCCGTCACCGCCACCCCCAAGCGCAACCGCGTCCGGACGGCACTGATGGCCGGGGCGGTCCTCGCCCTGCCGGTGGCCGGACTCGTCACGGCCACCAGCGCCTCCGCCGCCCCCGCCGGCGTCTGGGACAAGGTCGCCGCCTGCGAGGCCACCGGCAACTGGGCCATCAACTCCGGCAACGGCTTCTACGGCGGCCTCCAGTTCACCAGCTCCACCTGGGCCGCCTTCGGCGGCACCGCCTACGCCCCCCAGGCCCACCAGGCCACCAAGGCCCAGCAGATCACCATCGGCGAAAAGGTCCTCGCCGCCCAGGGCCCCGGCGCCTGGCCCGTCTGCTCCGTCAAGGCCGGCCTCACCAAGTAACACCCCCACCCCCCAACACCCACGGGGGCGCACCACAACAACGCCGCTGCACCCGACCACCCCCACCACAGGGGCGGCCCGGTGACCAGCGGCGTCGTGCGTT
>NZ_JZWY01000733.1:0-3784 GCF_000966955.1 Streptomyces sp. NRRL S-495 | reverse complement strand
CCACAGGGGCGGCCCGGTGACCAGCGGCGTCGTGCGTTCCCCAAGGTCCGCGAGGAGACATGGTGCCGGGGCGGCACGGTACAGTCCGCGCGTGAATGATCATGATGTGCGCAGCAGACCCGAGCCGCCCGACGTGCCCGACGAAGCCGACGTGCCCGACGAAATATCCCCGCGCCCGCGGGCGCAGGTCGTCCGGAGCGGTGGCCGCCGGGCGTCGACCGGCGTGGTGCTGCTACTGGTGCTGCTGGTGGCCGGTGCCGTGGTGGCTGTGCTCGACGAGCGACGCGCCATGGACGCGGACACGGACGGAAACGGAAACGCGAGGTGCGCACCGCCGCAGTCCGATGACGCACCCGGGTACCCCGCGCTGTGCGCCGCACTGAACCGCCCCGACCTGCCGGACCTCGCCGGCGTCCCCGGCGGGCACGTGTCCCTCGCGGGGTCCCACCTGGTCCTGCGGCTGGACGGCGACGGGAAGGAGCCGCCCGTCGCCACCGCGCAGGTGCAGATCGGAAGCGTCCAGGTGAGCGTGACCGATCACCCGGACCTGGCGCCCAAGGACTTCCTGATCTTCTCCGACCTGCCGCGCGCCCAGACGCCGGTGCTGGGGCACCCCGTCACCGCCTACCGGATGCGCACCATCGGCGAGGCCGGGGCGACCGGCACCCCGGGGCCCGGCGGCTACAGCCGCCACCTCGTCGTGGCCAAGGGTGCCGACGGGAGCGGCGGTTCGTTCGACCTGTCGTACTGGCGGCGGGACGCCACGACCGAGGACGACACGGCCCTGCGCCGGATCGCGGAGGCGGTACTGCCGACCCTCCAGGGCTGGGCGGCGACGCCCTCGGGCACCTGACGGGACCCGCCGGGTGGGACACGCACCGGGTCAGTCCCCCTACAGGCCGGGGAGGTTGGGCGTGAAACCGTCGAGAACACGGGGGCAGGCGCAGGACCGGTCCTCGGGGAGGGCGGCCAGGGCGGCGAACAGGACGGTGCGGAGGCGGTCGACGTTGCGGCCGAAGACCTCCAGCACCTCGGCGTGGGTGACACCCTCGCCGCTCCCGACGCCCGCGTCCAGGTCGGTGACCAGGTTCAGCGAGGTGTAGCAGAGGGCGAGTTCGCGGGCGAGCACGGCCTCCGGGTGGCCGGTCATGCCGACCGTGGACCAGCCGTTGGCGGTGAACCACTGGGACTCGGCGCGGCTGGAGAAGCGCGGACCCTCGATCACCACCAGGGTGCCGCCGTCCACCGGCTCCCAGCCGGCGCCCCGGGACGCGGCCAGCACGGCGGCGCGGCCCGCCGGGCAGTACGGGTCCGCCATCGGCGCGTGCACCACGCCCGGCAGGGAGCCGTCGGGCAGCGGCTCGCCGTCGTAGAAGGTCTGCGCCCGGGCGGCGGTGCGGTCGACGAACTGGTCCGGGACGACGAGCGTGCCCGGCCCGTACTCCGGCCGCAACCCGCCCACCGCGCACGGGCCCAGCACCTGCCGCACCCCGAGCGAGTGCAGCGCCCACAGGTTGGCCCGGTAGTTGATCCGGTGCGGCGGAATCGCGTGCGCCCGCCCGTGCCGGGGCAGGAACGCCACCCGCCGGCCACCCACCTCACCGAGGAACACCGAGTCGCTGGGCGGCCCGTACGGCGTGTCGACGGCCACCTCGACGACCTCGTCGAGCAGCGCGTACAGCCCCGAGCCGCCTATGACGCCGAGCTCTGCCCGCGCCTCGGCCGACCCGGTCGCCCGATCATCCGTCATATCGGCAATCTCCCCACGAAGTTCCTCCACCGGCAGCCAGCCTATGACCCCTGTTCGTGCCGCGATCCACCGGCTTCTCCTGCCGGAAGCAGCCGACGCCGCTATGGTGGCGGACCGACCGCCTATCCCATCCGAGGAGCACCATGGCCACTCCTCCGCACGAAGCGTTCACCTGGCACCAACTACCGCCCTTCTTCCTGGACGCCGACGCGGAGTCCATTCGGTCCAAGCGGCGCTATTTCGGGCAGTTGCGCCTGAATCTCCTCCTCCTCTTCCTCGCGGCGGCTGCCGGCGTGGTCAGCCTCCGCACCGACGGCAGCGGGATCGACTGGGCGGGCTTCGTCGCCGCGCTCGCCTTCATCTCGTCGATCCTGCTTCGGCTCTACATCGTCGAGCAACGTGACGAACGCCGCTGGTACGAGTGCCGGGCCGCCGCCGAGTCGTGCAAGACGCTTGCCTGGCGGTACGCGGTCTGCGGCGATCCGTTCCCCGAATCCATGTCGGCCGACGAGGCGCGGCGCCTGTTCATCGCCCGGCTGCGTGAGATCAGCCTCGACCTGGACGTCGTGGACGTATCGTTCGGGCTCGACATCAACGAGGCGATGGAACGTTGCCGGGCCGCCGACAGGAGCACCCGGATCGAGACCTACCGGACCTACCGCCTCGCCGAACAGGTGGAGTGGTACGCGCGGATGGCCAAGTTGCGGGACCGGCAGTCCCGAATCTGGCGGCGGCTGGCACTGCTCGGAGAGATGATCGGCATCGTGGCGGGCGTACTGAAGGCGTACAACGTACTCGCCATCGACCTCCTCGGGGTGGTGAGCGCCGGGGTCGCGGGGGTCACCGCGTGGGCGCAGGCCCAGCGCCTCGAAACCGAGGCCTCCGCCTACAGCCTCACCGCGAGGGAGATCCGGCACATCCTCTCCGTCACGGACTCCGGTGCCGACGCGGAGGCTTGGGGAACCTTCGTCGATCAGGCGGAAGCCGCGATATCCCGTGAGCACACGATGTGGGCTTCCGGGCGCAGCGGAAAGATCGGACTGGCAGGGTAGGCCGGGCGCCCGCTCGGGGCACCCGAAGACCTCTCCGCCCCTGGCCCGGCGGTGCTTACGAGGGGCTCCGCCACGATCCGGGTTCCACGGCGCCCATGACCGCTCCGGCCGCGGTGTAGAGGACGAGCATGACGGCGTCGTCCGCCGGACCGGCCCACGCCAGGTAGGCGTTGACGATGGCACGCGTTGTCGCGTCGTCGGCGTGCGGGAGGTCAGTGGCGATGTAGCTGTTGCGGTGGTCCCCCTGGGGCGCGGACCTGGCGACCCCGGTGACGTGGCCGACCGCCGCGCGCTGCTCCGACGTCCCGCGTTCATGCACGAACCGGATGAACTCCGAGGCCCCGACCCCGGCCTCGGCACCGCTCACCGATGGCATCGCCGTCGGCGCGAAGGCTGATTGACGGGTGGTCACGGCCTCGTCGGTGGGCCCGCAGGAGGTGAGAAGCAGGCCGCCGGCGATGGTTGCCGTGGCGAGCGTGGCCGTCGCGCGATTCAACGAGTCTCCCGGATGGGGTGGGGCGGCCCTCGCTCCGTCCATGGCGCGGGGCCCGGTTGCGGTCGTACCCGAAATGTAGTCGGCCCTGTCGCTCCGGTTGCCGCCGGGATCACAGCCCCGGGGTGCGGTGCATGGAGATCAGGAGGCGCCAGGTGCGGGCGGCGAGGTCGTCGGGGGTGGCTTCGACGGAGCCGTGGAGCCAGTCGGCGAGGAGGGCGGTGAAGGCGCCGGCCACCATGGAGGCGACCAGTTCGGGTTGCGGGGCGCCGGCGAGGGTGCGTTCGGTGCGGCTGCGTTCGCGGAGTTCGCGGTGGAGGACCTGGCCGAGGGGGCCGCCGCCGCCCGGGGTGAGCAGGGAGCGGTAGAGGTCGGCGTACGGGAGCAGGGCGGCGAGGAAGGCGGCCAGGGCGGGCGGCGGGGTGGCGGGGTCGGGGATGCCGCGCCAGGCGTGCAGGGCGTCGACGGCCTCGCGGACCACGTCGGCGC
>NZ_JZWY01000732.1:0-268 GCF_000966955.1 Streptomyces sp. NRRL S-495 | reverse complement strand
CACGTCGGCGCAGGCGTCGACGGCGAGGGCCTCCAGGTCGGCGTAGTGCACGTAGAAGGTGGCCCGGCCGACGCCGGCGCGGCGGACCACGGCGGCGACGCCGATCGCGCTCAGCGGCTGCTCGGCGCACTCCTCCAGCAGGGCCTGCCGCAGCCGGGCCCTGGTGCGGGCGGCCCTGGGGTCCTCGGCGGCACTGGCGGGCGCGCGGTCCGGGCTCATCGGGCGAGCAGGACGGCGCCGAGGGCCAGCGCGCCGGGCAGGGCCTGGG
>NZ_JZWY01000731.1:0-4395 GCF_000966955.1 Streptomyces sp. NRRL S-495 | reverse complement strand
GCGCCGGGCAGGGCCTGGGCGAACAGGATCCGCCGGTTGGCGGTGGCGGCGCCGAACGCGCCGGCGACGACCACGCAGGACAGGAAGAAGACCTGGGCCTGGAAGCCGGTCGTGGTCGAGCCGGCGATCAGGCCCCAGACCAGTCCGGCGGCGAGGAAGCCGTTGTAGAGGCCCTGGTTGGCGGCCAGCGGGGCGGTGGTCCGGGCGAGGTCGGCGTCGAAGCCGGACAGCTCCCGGCCGGGCCGCCGCTGCCACAGGAACATCTCCAGGACCAGGAAGTACAGGTGCAGGGCGGCCACCAGGACCACCAGGACGTTCGCGGCCGTACGCACGGTCGACCTCCTTCTCTCATGGACAGGTGTCCAGCATACATGGACACCTGTCCAGAATGGCCAGGAGAGCCATGAGGGCCAGAAGGGTCAGGTGAGCCGGGCGGTCCTACTGGGGCTCGAAGTCGCTGTCCTCCTCCTCCCGGCGCTCCTGCTGCGCGTCGTACTGGAGCTGGAAGTCCATCTCGGTCTCGTTCAGCACCTCCCGCCGCGCGAAGAACTCGCCGGCGAGCACGTCGTCGCCGCCGTGCTGGTGCCAGTCGGCGAGGATCTGCCGCGGGCTGGCCGTCACGGCCCGGTTCCCTGCGCCGGGGACGACGGTGAGCTGGTACGCCTCGCCGGTGGTCGCGGGCGAGCGGTAGGTGAAGGTGTAGTACTTGAGGTCCCCGGCCGCCACCCCGTTGGCCACCAGCCGCTGATAGGCGTGCACCAGGCCGGGGTTGGCGAAGTTGCAGAGGAGAACGGTGACGCCGTCCCGGGACAGTTCCCGGGCGACGTCGACGATGGCCTTCTGGAACTCCGCCCCGTCGTCCCCCGTGCCGTAGGTGTTCGCGGTCCTGGAGTCGGCCGTCTCCGGCGACACCGCGTCGCCGGGCACCAGGCCGTTGCTGAAGGCCGGGAACGGACAGTCCATGAAGACGATGTCGCCCGGCTCGGCCAGCTCGCAGGTGCGGCGGAAGTCGCGGCACTCGAAGTCGAAGGCGGTGCCCAGCACCTTGTCCCGGACCGCGCCGAGGCGGTCACGCTCCTGGGCGCGCAGCGCGGCCAGCTCGCCGGCGGTGCGGTCCTTGCAGGTGGCGACCACCGCACCGGTGGGGCTCAGCTTGGTGCCGTGGACACAGCGGTTGACCAGCCAGATGTACTTGAAGCAGGTCACCATCGCCGTCGCCGGGTCGTCCCCGGCCCGCGCGAGCTCCGCCGTGCCGGTCGCCGTCTCCCGCAGCAACTGGTCGAAGCGGTGGACCAGATGGGCGTCCCACGCCTGTGCGAGCTTCAGGTACTCGTCGACGAAACGGGCGCCGAGCCGGCGCATCGTCCAGTAGCAGCCGATGACGTAGTGGTTGAGGTCCCCGGCGAGGACCGAGGCGAACGGCTGGATGCCGCCGGTGAACGCCTTCCCCCAGCAGGCGGAGTTGAGCCAGATCTGCCCCGAGCCGACGAACGGCTCGATCAGCCGGGGCAGTCGGCCCTTGTTGTCGACGAACTTGGCCTGGGCGACCCGGGCGAGCGCGAGTTGGGTGAAGTGGGTCCGGTTGTGCTTGTTGCCGGTGTACGGGGTGAGCCAGCCGAACTGCTCCGAGTCCGGCACCAGCAGGTTGGTGAACGCGCCGACGTAGCTGGTGTGTTGCTGGACGAAGTCCTGGTAGGCGCTGCCCTGGATGCCCGCGAAGTAGTTGAAGTCGCTCGGGGTGGATCGGGTGCCGGTGTGGACCGCGTGGTAGTTCGGCACCAGCATGTCGTGCGGGACGGGCCGGAAGTCGGCCCCGATCGTGAAGCCGCGGGCCGGCCGCCCGTTGCGCATGCGACCGAGGCCGCAGACGGCGCAGGGCATGCCGTCCTGGTTCCGCGCCCCGGTGTAGTCCCGCTCGAACCCGCAGCGGTCGCAGTAGATGTGCACGGTGTTCCCCCTCGGAAGTCGTCCCCCGCATGCCAGTGGGACGACAGTAGGGGGCGCGCCGCGGCCGCGCGGGCGGAACGGCGGAAGGTCCGTGCAGGTCGGGGGCGAACGGCGGCACGGGCGGAGCCGAGGACACAACACACCGTCAGCAGTGGGTGTCCCAGTGGTGCAGGGCGTCCAGCGCGGTGCTGCGGTCGGCGAGGGTGGGGGCCGCGTCGGGGGCGCCGAGCAGGTAGTCGGCGACGGGGGTGAGCAGCAGGGCGCCGCCGTCGTGGGAGCCGCCGGCGCCCAGCAGCCGGGCCTCGTCCCAGGTGTGGCGGATGACGGTGCGGCGCAGCAGGGTGCCGTGCCGGACGGGCAGTCGGGGGGTGGCGGCGGCCTCGGCGCGGCGGCGGCGCTCGGGGGCGAGTTCGGGGGTGAGGGCGGTGCGGACAGCGGCCAGGGTGCCGAGCGGCAGCAACGGGGCGGCGAGGTCGAGCAGGGCGGCGGCCTCGGGGGCGAGGCGGTAGGCGGCGAGGACGGCGGCGGTCTCGGCGGGTTCGAAGGGCTGGTCGGTGAGACAGGAGAGGTCGAGCAGGGCGAGCGGGTCGGGGGGACCGGAAGCGGCACCAGTGGCACCAGCAGCACCGGTGGCCCCGACGCCGCCCTTCCGGCCGAGTTGGGCCTCGGCGAGGGCGATCAGGCATTCGACGTGGTCGTCCGCGACCAGGTAGGGCCGGACCGGCACGGTGGCGCAGTCGCCGGGCAGGGCGGCCGTGGCGAGCCGGACCCGGTACCAGGGGTCGAGCAGCGGGTCCTCGGCGGGCCAGCGGACGGTGACGGCGGTGTGGTGCGGGCGGTCGCCGAGCAGGGTGATGTCGATGGTCTCCACCGGGTGGTCGGTGACCAGCCGGACGACGGCCTGCCAGAGCGCGGCCTCGCCGGGGGCGACCAGGTCGAGCGCGGCCTGGGGCCGGAGCAGGTCGGCGGGGTAGTAGCCGGCCAGCGGGAGGCCGTGGATGGCGCGGACGCCGGTGGACCGGGCCAGGTCGAGGGCGAGGCCGGCGTAGCGGTCGGCGCGGGCGCGGGCGCGGCGCAGTTCGGCGCGGGCGGGTTCGCCCATCCGGACGTCCTCGCGGGCCAGGGCGGAGAGTACGAGGTGGGGCAGGTGACGGCTGCCGCGGGCACGGTGGAGCAGTTCGGCCGGCCCGTCGGCCGGGTCGACGTCGAGCAGGTGGTACAGCAGAGCGGTGTTCACGGACGTCCGCCTCCGAAGGTATGGTCATGGCGCCCCACGCCGCCGACGGCCGAGGGCGGGGGCGATCACGACCGGGCACAGGGGGTACCCGGTCGCGGGAGGTGAAGGAGGGGCGCGGACCGGACCGTCTCCGGAGGGCCCCGGCAGGGTGATTCTTGCCGGTGGGGGTCAACGCCCGGTCACCACAGGCTCAACGGAGTCTCGACACCGGGCCTGACCTTGTGGCCAAGAACATCAGAAGTCTACAACTCGCATATCATCTGACATGTGCACGAACGGGGCGGGCACTGTCCTTGGGGCAGCAGGGGGCAGTATGAGCGATGTCCGTTTTTCCGTACTGGGTCTGATGCGGGCTCACCGCGGCGCGACGGCGCTCAAGGTGGGCAGCCCACAGCAGCAGGCCATGCTGGCCGTCCTGCTACTGAGGCCCGGCCACTCGGCCAGCGCCACGGACCTGATCGCGGCGCTGTGGGGAGAGGAGCCGCCGGGGGCGGCGATGACCACCGTGCGGACGTACGCGTGGCGGTGGCGGAAGGTGCTGGACGCCGTGGCGGCCGGGGAGGAGAACCCCGGCGGGAAGACCGGTGAGAAGACCGGTGAGAAGGGCGCGGGCAGCGTCCTGATGTCGATGGGGGACGGCTACCGGCTCGTCCTGCCCAAACTCGCGGTCGACGCGGAGCAGGCGGAGGCACTGGCCGCCGAGGCGGAGCGCACCGCCCGGGCCGATCCCCTGCGCGCCCGCGACCTGCTCAACCAGGCGCTGGAGCTCTGGCAGGGCGAGCCGCTGGCCGGGATCCCCGGGCCGTTCGCGGAGCGGCACCGGCAGCGCCTGGAGGAGCTGCGGCTGACCCTGCTGGAGGAGCGGATCGGCCTGGACCTGACGCTCGGCCGCTACTCGCGCTGCATCCCGGAGTTGACCGCGCTCACCACCGAGCACCCGCTGCACGAGCGGGCCTACGGGCTGCTGATGCGAGCCCTCTACCAGGCCGGGCGGCAGGCGGACGCGCTGGCGGTGTTCCGCGGCGTCCGGCAGCTGTTCCTCTCCGAACTGGGGGTCGGGCCGGGGGCCGAGCTGGAGCAGCTGCACCGGCGGATCCTGGAGGGCGACGCGACGCTGGCCGCGCCGCAGCCGCCGGGCGCCCCCGCCGGTGGGCCGCCCCCCGCTCCGGCCGGGCCGGCCGGCGCCGGGCCGGGCAGCCCCCGCGCCCGAC
>NZ_JZWY01000730.1:0-12495 GCF_000966955.1 Streptomyces sp. NRRL S-495 | reverse complement strand
GCCGAGGAGGCGGCGGCGCACGCGGGCGACGCGTCAAGGTGGGCGACCACCACCCAGGCCGCAGCCACTGCGGCCGGGGCCGCCGCCGACACCGCGGCGAACACCGCCGCGCAGGCCCACAAGGTCACCGACATCGCCCGCGCCGCCGACCAGGAACGCCTCGACGCCCAGCAGGCCGTCGAGAGCGCCGCCGCCGAGGAGGCCTCCCGCGCGGCCGACCTCAAGGCCAGGGCGGCCGCGTGGGAGGCCGGCCGGGTCACTCGGCTCGCCGCCGACACCGAACAGCTCGTCAAGGACGCCACCGCGCCCGGCGTCGACCCCGGGGTCGCCGTGCTCAAGGGCCGCCTGGCCGCGCTGCGCCTCCTCGACGCGGGCGGCCCGTGGACCAGGACGGCCGCCCAGGGCGCCCTGGAGGGTGACGCCGCCGCCGTCCGCGACTTCCTCGCCACCGGTCTGACGCTCGCCCGGGACCGCGACGACCGCACCAGCGTCATGGCCATCGCCCGGAGCCCTGGCAAACCGGAGAAACGCCTCGCGGCGGAGACCGCCTCCGTCGGCACACCGGAGGCGGTGCGAGCGTTCCTCGCCACCGGTCAGTACCCCGGCAAGGACGACGACGACCGGGTGCTGCTGGCGCAGATCATGGCGGTGGGCGGGCCGGGTGTGAAGGAGGCCGCCGGGAAGGCCCTGGACGGTACGGTCGCCGATGTCCGGGCGTTCCTGGAGGCCGGTCAGTACCGGGCGCGGGAGGACGACAACCGCGTCCTGGTGGTCCAGGCGCTGGCCACCGGCGGGCCCGAGGTCAGGGCAGCCGCCCAGGCCGTGCTGTCCGGCCCGGCCGACCGGCTCGAACCGTTCCTGCAGAGCGGCCGGCTCGAGGCCCAGGAACGCGACGCGACGACCGCGACCCACGTGGCCACCGTCCAGTCCTACCTGGCCGCCATCGACGGCCGGGTCGCCGAGGCCCGCCGGTACGCGCTGGAGGCCGCCCGGTCCTACGCCCGGTCCTACGCCACCGCACGCGGCGCCGCCGGCGAAGCCGCCGGCTACGCCGACCAGGCGCGCACCAGTGCCACCCAGGCCGCCGACTGGGCGGCGAAGGCCGCGCAGTCGGCCCGGGCCGCCCAGACCTCCGCCGCCCAGGCCGCCACCTACGCCCAGCAGGCCCTGGCCTCCGCGGCCTCCGCCCACGAGGCGGCCGGACGCGCCGGCGCGTCGGCGGCCGTGGCCACCGACAACGCCGCCCAGGCCCGCCAGTACGCGGCGGACGCCAAGACCGCCGCCGACCAGGCGCACGCCTCGGCCGTCGACGCGCAGAAGAGCGCGGACGAGGCGCAGACCGCGGCCGACGACGCCCGGACGGCTGTCTGGATCAAACAGGAGAAGGAGGCCGTCGCCGCCCAGGTCGCGACCGAGACGGCCGGGAACGAGGGCAGCGACGGAACCGGTTCCGACGGCGACGGCCAGGCGTACTACGTCGAGCGGGTGCCCCGGGACGACCTGAAGCCGGGCAAGGTCAAGCAGGACATGTCGAAATGCATGACCGACGACCCGGCGAAAGCCTACGGCGCGCTCAAGTCCCTCTTCGGCGCGAACCACACCTGGTACAAGAACGCCGCCGGGGAGATGGTCTGCAAGGTCAAGGTCACCGCGAAGGTCTCCGGCACGGTCGACAACCTCCTGCGGACCTGCCCCGAGGCCGGCCTCACCGTCGAGGCCTGCAAGGGCCGGTACCAGGCCTGGGACACCATGGTGCTCGGCACCGAGCAGCTGAACGGCGTCCCGTACGAGTCCACGGTCGAGATGACCTACCAGGACTACAAGCTCAAGTACGACCCCCAGGTACTCGCGGGCCGGCTGCTCTGGCACCTACTCACCGGCGACTTCGTCAGGTGCTTCAACAACCCCGGCTTCAACACGGCCTGTGGCTTCGCGCTGGCGACCGTCATGCCCATCGGCACCCTGACCAGGGCCGCCAAGGGCGCCATCGCCTACCGGTACGCCATCCTCGCCGGCATCCGCGTCGACGAGGCCAAGCTCGCCCTCCAGGCGACCCTCAACGGCTACAGCCGGACGGCCGTCGACGCTCTCGACTCGCTGGCCGACAGCATCGCCAGGTTCCGCGCCACCCTGGTGGGAGGCGTCGGCACCGAGGAGGCGCTGTTCGCCATCCGGGCCAACGCCGCCGTCGACCGCGTCGTCGTCCGCCAACTGGAGGCCGAGGCCGCGCTCGCCGCGGATCTCCGCACCCCGTGCGAGTCCAACAGCTTCCCCGCCGGCACCGCCGTCCGGATGGCCGACGGCACGCACCGCCCGATCGAGAGCATCACGGTCGGCGACCGGCTGCTGGCCGCCGACCCGGCCACCGGCAGCACCGGCGCCCAGGCCGTGACCGGGACGTCCGGGCACGACACCGGGCGCCTGATCGAGCTCGACCTCGACGGGGCCGGCCGGGTCACCACCACGCCGGGGCACCGCTTCTACGTGGACGGGTCCGGCTGGCGGGAGGCGTCCGCTCTCGGGACCGGTGACGTCCTCGTTGGCCTGGACGGCGCACGGCACCCGGTGACGGCGCTCCGCGAACGCGGCGGCCCCCTGTCCGAGGCCGTCTACGACCTCACCGTCGACGGACCGCACACCTTCTACGTCCAGGGGCGGCAGGACGGCGGCCAGGACGTCCTCGTCCACAACTGTTACAACCTGCTCGCCGACGAAGCCGCTGACGCAGACGTGCACACGATCAGGGACCATGTGGCCGAGGGGCCCTGGGGGAAGGACGGCGCCGTCGTGGGTGCCTCGGACGCCCGGGCCCGGCTGCTGGCCTTGGCCAAGGACGAGCCCAACGGTGTCTTCACCAGCCTGGAAGTCGCCACCGCGGCCCTGACGAAGGCGCTCCAGAAAGCGAACCCGAGGATGTCCAGATGGCTGAACCCGGCCCGTCGCGAGCCGACATTCCTGCGATTCACGATCGACGTCGAAGTCGAGGTGAACGGCGCCAAGCTCACCAGCCTCGGTACGGTCTACCTCCCGAACGGGCCGAACACGGCTGACGTCATCACGCGGGCCGCCACAACGACGGTCGAGGTCAAGCTGGTCAGGGCCCCTGAGGAGAGCCACGGGGGAAAGAAATGGGTGTGCACCTCGATCTACCCGCTGTGACAGCAACGGCTCCGTGGGGAGGGCCCCACCCCGGCCACGTCGTTCGGCGCGGGTCACCGGCCGTCGGCAGGCGTCGAGAGCGTTCGACCATGATCACGCCAAGCATCTATGCTGGCGCGATGTCCAACAGCACCCCTCCCACCCTGCTCTTCGTCATCGGCCCGGCCGCGGTCGGCAAGATGACGGTGGGCGGATCGATCGCCGAGCGCACGGGTTTCCGGCTCTTCCACAACCATCTGACCATCGAGCCGCTGCTCCGGTTGTTCCCCTACGAGTCACCGCAGTTCCAGCGCCTGAACCACGCCTTCCGCGAGCAGATCCTGGCCGAGGCCGCCGCCTCGGACCTGCCCGGGCTGGTGTTCACCCTGGTCTGGGACTTCGCGGACGCCGAGGACGCCGCGCTGGTCGAGCGGTACGCGGCGCCCTTCCGCGAGCGCGGTGCCCGGGTGCTGTTCCTGGAGCTGAGCGCGGACCAGGACGTGCGGCTGGAACGCAACGCGGGCGAGTCGCGGCTCTCGGAGAAGGCGTCCAAGCGCGACCTCGCGTGGTCCAACGCCAACCTGGTCGACATGGACGCCAGGTTCCGGCTCAACTCCGTCGACGACTTCGCGCACATGCCCGAGGCGCATCTGCTGATCGACAACACCCGCCTGGAGCCGGACGCGGTCGCCGAGCTCGCGGTGGCGCACTTCGGGCTCTGAGCGCCCCGGCGGGGGCGGCCGGGCAGGCCCACCGCCACGGCCGCCAGTGGGCCGGGACGGCCCACAGCACGGGAGGGTGCTTCCGGTCGGGCGTCGGCGCCGGCCGCGAGGGAGCGGGGCGGAGATCGGTCCAGTTCGACTCGACGTACTCCAGGGCCGCGTCGCGGGCGGTCTCCGCGAGGACGGTCGTCCATCCTCCGGGGACCTCACCAACTCCCGCGCGCATCCGGCCCGTTGCGGACCCGTCACCGGAGGTGGAGCCGCCGGGTCCGGCTACCGGGTGCGGAGTTCCACGCCGTCGACCAGGAGGCGCAGCCCCAGCTCGAAGCCCCGGTCGTCCAGCTCCGTCGCGCCGCTGCCGTCGGCGTAGGCGCCGTCGAGGGCGTCCGCGAGTGCCGGGTAGTCGGGCCGGTAGGCGGCCGGCTCGCGGGTGAAGCCGGCGCCGAAGGTCTCCAGGGCGGAGCCGAGGACGAGGAAGTCCAGGGCCGCGGCGACCTCGGCGGCGTCCGCCGGGCCGAGGCCGGCCCGGCCGAGGAGGGCGAGCAGCGCGTCGTAGCCGCGCAGGGCGTTGTCCGCCACGACGCGGCGGCGGGCGAGCAGGGAGACCGCGTTCGGGTGCCGGACGAAGACGGCGCGGTAGCCGCGCGCGTACGCGGCGAGGCCCGAGCGCCAGTCGGCGTCGCTCAGCGGCGCGTGGTCGATCTCGCTGTTGACCAGCTCGGAGACGGTGTCGACCAGGGCGTCCTTGCTCTCGATGTGGTTGTAGAGCGAGGCGGCCTTGACCCCGAGCCGTTCCGCCAGCGCCCGCATGGTGAGGCCGTCGGGGCCCTCCTCGTCCACCACCTGGAGCGCCGCGCGCGCGATCCGCTCGCGGGTCAGCAGTGCCTTGCTCGGTCGGCCCACCGAAAGGTCCCCTCTTCCGCTCTTCGTGTTCGGGAGCTATCGTGCCAGATCAACAGCGGACGCTAACAAAGTTAGTTTTATCTGGAGGGCGCAGCCCGTGGCCGAGAACACCCCGACCGACGACGACCGGCTGGCAGCACTCGGCTACCGGCAGGAGCTGAGACGCAGCCTGAACGTGCTCGGCAACATCTCCATGGGCTTCGCCGTCGTCTCCCCGGTCGTCGGTCTGTACGCGGCCGTGCAGGTCGGCATGGGCGTCGCGGGCGGGGCCTGGGTCTGGGCGCTGCCGCTGTGCCTGCTGGGGCAGTGCCTGGTCGTCGCCGTCTACTCCGAGCTCGCCTCGCAGTGGCCGCTGGCCGGCGGCGCCTACCAGTGGAGCAAGCGCCTGGCCGGTCCGGCCGTCGCCTGGCTGAGCGGCTGGCTGTGGCAGTTCGCCGTGATGTTCGGCAACACCACCGTCGCCTACCTCGCCTCCCCCTGGCTGTTCGCGCTCTTCGGCGCCGTCCCCACGCCCGCCGAGCAGGTGCTCGCCTCGGTCGGCTTCGTGCTCCTCTGCACCCTGGTCAACGCCTACGGCATCAACCTGCTGCGCCGCTTCGTCGGCCTCGGCATCGCCGCCGAGGCGGTCGCCTCCGTCGTGGTCGGCCTCACCCTGCTGCTGTTCTTCCGGGAGCACGGCTTCGGCCTGCTCACCGACATGCTGGACGCACCGAAGGCCCTGGGCATCAGCGACACCGGTGCCGTGCTCGCGGCCGTGGCCGTCGCCGGCTGGGCGTTCATCGGCTTCGACGCCTGCGTGTCGACCGCCGAGGAGACCAAGGACGCCTCGCGGCAGGTGCCCCGGGCCATGTGGTGGTCGCTGCTCGCGGTCGGACTCGTGGTGATCCTCAACGCGGTCGCGGTCGCGCTCGCCCACCCCGCCCCCGCCGAGGTGGTCGCCCGCCAGGACCTCGACCCGGTCACCACCGCCGTCACCCACGCCTTCGGCGGCTGGGCCGACAAGCCCTTCGTCCTGGTCGTCCTGATCAGCTTCACCGCCTGTCTGATGGCCTCCCAGGGCGGCGCCGCCCGCGGCCTCTACTCGCTCGCCCGCGACGAGGTCTTCCCGTTCTCCCGCCAGGTCCGCAAGGTCAACCGGCACCGGGCACCGATCGGCGGCCTGGTCGCCGCCGCGCTGGTCAGCTGCGCCGCGCTGCCGCTGGGGCTGAGCACCTCGGCCATCGGCAGCCTGATCACCTTCGGCGGCGCCGCCACCTTCGTGCCGTTCTTCGTGCTCACCCTCGTCGCCCTGGCCGCGCGCCTGCGCGGCCGCTGGACGCCCGCCGGGGCGGTCCGCTACGGGCGCCTCGGCACCCCGCTGAACCTGCTCGCGGTGCTGTGGACCGGCTTCGAGGTGGTCAACATCTGCTGGCCGCGCGCCGTCCTCTCCCCGGCCGGGGCGCCGTGGTACCAGATCTGGGCGGCACCGCTCGGCGTCGGCACGGTGACCCTCGCCGGCCTCGGCTACCTGCTCGCACGCCGCCCCGACCGGCGGATGGGCGAGGCCGACCGGGACCGCCCGCACACCGCGGAGCTCGCCCCCGCCGCCGTCTAGCCACCGGCTCCCGGCTCCCGGCTCCACCGACCTTTCCAACGCCCTGTTCCACCGAACCACCTTGGAGACGAACCCCATGACCCACCCGTTCGACGTCGTCGAGACCGGTATCGCCGAGCTGCGGACCGCGCTGGAGACGGGCCGGACCACCGCGGTCGGCCTGCTCGACGCCTACCTCGCGCGGATCGAGGCCTACGACCGGCCCGGCACCGCCACCGCGCTCAACTCGCTCGTCGTGATGAACCCGGACGCCCGCGCCGACGCCGAGGCCTCGGACGCCCGCCGCGCCCGCGGCGAGAGCCTCGGCCCGCTCGACGGCATCCCCTACACCGCCAAGGACAGCTACCTCGCCAAGGGCCTGACCGCCGCCGCCGGCTCCCCGGCGTTCGAGCACCTCGTCGCCCAGCGCGACGCCTTCGCGATCGAGCGGCTGCGCGCCGCCGGCGCCGTGCTCATCGGCCTCACCAACATGCCGCCGATGGCGAACGGCGGCATGCAGCGCGGCGTCTACGGGCGCGCCGAGAGCCCCTACAACGCCGACTGGCTGACCAGCGCCTACGGTTCCGGCTCCTCCAACGGCTCGGGCACCGCCACGGCCGCCTCGTTCGGCGCGTTCGGGCTCGGCGAGGAGACCTGGTCCTCCGGCCGGGCGCCCGCCTCGTACAACGCCCTGTGCGCCTACACCCCCAGCCGGGGCGTGATCTCGGTGCGCGGCAACTGGCCGCTCGTCCCGACCATGGACGTCGTCGTCCCGCACACCCGCACCATGGCCGACCTCCTCGAACTGCTCGACGTGGTCGTCGCCGACGACCCGGACACCCGCGGCGACCTGTGGCGGACCCAGCCCTGGGTGCCGATCCCCGCGCCGTCGCAGGTCCGGCCGGACTCCTACCCGCAGCTCGCCCCCGCCGACCCGACGGCGGCCCGGGCAGCGCTCGCCGGCAAGCGCGTCGGCGTGCCCAGGATGTACATCAACGCCGACCCGGACGCCGGGACCAACCCCGAGGGCGGCATCGGCGGCCAGACCGGCGAGCGGATCGACACCCGCGCCTCGGTGATCGCCCTGTGGCAGGAGGCCCGCCGCGACCTGGAGTCCGCCGGCGCCGAGGTCGTCGAGGTCGACTTCCCCGTGGTGACCAACTACGAGTCCGACCGCCCCGGCGCGCCGTCCCTGAAGACCCGCGGGCTGATCGGCCCCGACTTCCTCGACCGCGAGATCCTCGACCTGTCCGCCTGGGCCTGGGACGACTTCCTGCGCGCCAACGCGGACCCCGCCCTCCCGAGCCTCGCCGAGGTCGACGCCGACCACATCTGGCCCAAGCACCAGGGCGAACTGCCGGACCGCTACGCCGGTTTCGACGACACGATCACCGACTACCCGCGCCAGGTGCGCGAGCACCCCTACGCGTCGGTCACCGAGATCCCGCTCCTGGAGCAGGGCCTGCGCGGGCTGGAGGAGACCCGCCGGATCGACCTGGAGCAGTGGATGGACGGACTCGGCCTGGACGCCGTGGTCTTCCCCGCCGTCGCCGACGTGGGCCCGGCCGACATGGACGTGAACGAGGCCTCCGCGGACCTCGGCTGGCGCAACGGTGTGTGGGTCGCCAACGGCAACCTCGTACCGCGCCACCTCGGCATCCCGACCGTGACCGTGCCGATGGGCACCATGGCCGACATCGGCATGCCGGTGGGCCTCACCTTCGCGGGCCGTGCCTACGACGACACCGCCCTGCTCCGCCTCGCCGCCGCCTTCGAGGCCACCGGCGACCGCCGCACCACCCCGCCGCGCACCCCGCGCCTCCCGGCGGCCTGACGGGCCGGGAGCACCGGCCCCGCCCGGCCGTTCACGGCCGGGCGGGACCTCCTCGCGCCGTGTTCGCGCTCCGCCCCTCCGGGTTCGCGAAAACGCCGGCCTACAGCCAGTCGCCGCGGGCCTCCAGATCCAGGACCAGGGCGGCGATGTTCCACGCGTCGTCGTCGCCGCGGTGGTGGCGGCCCTCCAGGGGGAGGCCGGCAACGGTGAGGGCCTGGGCCATGCCCGGCCGTCTGCGCAGGCCGTAGGAGGCGGTGAAGACCACCTTGGCGTTGGTGTGGCGGTGGCTGAAGGGGTACTCCGCGCCCGTCTGCCGACACTGGCGGGTGAACTGGTTGCGGTCGTAGTCGCCCCAGCTGGCCCAGGGGACCGAGCCGGTCCGGTGCAGCGCCGCCAGGGTCCGGCACGCCTCGGTGAAGGAGAGGCCGCCGGCCACCTCGGCCGGGGTCAGCCCGGTCAGCGCGGTGCAGAACGGGCTCACCTCCGACCGGGCCGGGCGCACCAGCAGCCGGTGCTTGGCGAGGCGCTCGCCCGCCCGCAGGTCGACCACGGTGAGTCCGATCTCGATGATCTCGCTCACCTGGCCGGGCGGTGGTTGCCCCTCCCAGCAGGTCGCCTCGACATCGACCACGTTCAGCAGGCTCGCGTTGCCGTCCATGGGGCCGAGCGTAGGGACGGCGGCGGCCTCGGGTCATCCGGTTTTCCGGGCCCGGCAGGCGGGTTCGTGCCAGACGGTGCGGACGACCCTTGCGTCCCGGGTGAGGTGTTCGCTGGACCACGTCCCGCAGCAACCGCCCGCCCGGCGGGGCCGGGCCGGTACCGGGGGCCGCGCGGCGCGGACCGGCACGGCCGAAGCGGGCACGGCGGCGGGGGCGGTCGGACGGCGACGGCGTCGACGCTTGTCCTGAGGTGTCGTCATGCCCGGGGCTCTGCCCATGCCCGACGGGTACCGAACCCGACCTTCACCCGAACGGAGCAGCGGCACCGACGGCGGCAAGCAGGTCCGGCGGCTCCCTCTCCGACCGCGGGGCCCTCGGTGCCCCGCACGCCGCGGGGCACCGAGGGCCCTTCACCGGGGTTCGCCCGGCGCTCGGGTGATGCCCGGGGGTCAGCCGGTGGCGGCTCCCGGTGGCGCCTTGGTGCCGGTGGCCGTGATCTCGGCCGCGCTGGTCCAGGAGCCCCGGCCGCCGGCCTCGCTCAGGACTCGCAGGCGCAGGTAGCGGCCGGACACGGCGGTGAAGGAGGCCTGTTGCGCGGCGGCCGTGTCGGCGAAGGAGCCGGTGGCCACCGGGCTGCCCCAGGCGGTGGTGCTGTCGGAGACGTACACCTCGTACCGGCCGATCCGGCCGTTGACGCCGCCGTCCTGCCGGGGCAGGTAACCGAGGCCGTCGACGGCGTAGCGGGCGCCGAGGTCGATCTGGATCTCGTGCGGCAGCGGGGCGGCGCCGCCCGACCACTTGGTGTGCCAGATCGTCGCGGGGTTGCCGTCGATCGCGTTGGCGGCGGCGCCGTTCTCGCCGGCGGTCTCCTGGCTGTCGGCGGAGACGACCTTCCAGCCGGTCTGCGGGATCGGCGCGGACCTCGTGCCGACCGGGGTCCCGGGCGCCGGGGTGATCCCGGCGGCGGTCACGGTGAACGCCTCGGACCGGCTGCCGGCCTTGATCCACAGCACCCCGGCGCGGTCGGCCGGGTCGTAGTACCAGCCGCTGCCGGCGCTGTCGTAGGCGGCCTTGTTGCCGAGGGCCGGCAGCGGTGCCCCGCCGACCGAGACCGAGGTGGGCGCGGTCGCGCTGTGCACGGTGAACTCGTAGCCGCGCGCGGCGGCCTTCCCGGTGTAACTGCCCTCGGCCGCGCCGACGCTGATGACGGCGTCACCCCGGCCGGCGGCCGGCGCGTGGACGTCCACCCGCTGCCGGGCGTAGGCGCCGTTCTGGTAGGCGCGGGTCACCCCGTCGTCCTCGTAGAGGCTGAAGGTGGAGTCGCCGCGCGGGTGGATGTCGTAGGTCAGGGTGGAGACGGCCTTCTCGCCGGTGTAGTTCATCTGCGGCCACATCGGGACGATCGCGCCCTGGCGGACGAACAGCGGCAGGGTGTCGAGCGGGGCGGCGTAGCCGTCGAGCCAGCCGGGGCCCTGGTAGACCTTGCCGGTCCAGTAGTCGGTCCAGCTGCCGGCCGGCAGGTAGATCCCGTTGCGGACGGCGGTGTCGCTGACGACCGGTGCGACCAGGAAGGAGTCGCCGGCCATGAACTCGCCGGAGGTGGCGTTGCCCCGGGCCACCGGGTCGTCCGGGTACTCCAGCACCAGGGCCCGGGTGGAGGGCACGCCGGTCTCGTTGGCGGTGCGGCCCATGGTGTAGAGGTACGGCATCAGCCGCATCTTGAGCTGCAGGTACTTGCGGTTGATCGAGGCGTACGGTTCGGCGAACCGCCAGGGCTGCTTGTCCTGGTACCCGGCCGAGGGGTTGGTGGCGCCCCAGCCGGACATGGTCATGAACGCCGGGGTGAAGGCCTTCCACTGGAGGTCGCGGACGTAGGTCTGCGGGCTCCCGCCGAAGATCCCGTCGATGTCGCCGGAGGCGTAGTTGAGGCCGGACAGGCCGGCGCCGGCGATCGAGGGGACGTGCCAGCGCATGGCGTCCCAGGTGCCGCTGGTGTCGCCGGTCCAGACGACGGCGTTGCGCTGGGTGCCGGCCCAGCCGTCGACGGTCCAGACGAACCGGCGGGCGTCGGAGTTGTCCTCGATGCCCGCGACGGCCTGCTTCACCCCGTCGAAGGCGTACTTGTAGCCGCTGCCGATCCAGGCGACGTCGGTCTTGACGGCCCGGGAGCCGGCCGTGCCGACCTCGTGCTCGATGCCGGAGAGGCCGGTGGAGGTCCACAGGCCGGTCCGGAAGCCCTTCTCGTTCAGGGCGGCGACGGTGGACGGCAGCTCGGTGTAGCCGCAGCCGTAGCCGTCGTTGGGCAGGATCCAGCCCGAGGGCATGTCGGCGGCGCGGGCGTCGGCGGCGTAGCCGACCACGTCGGGCGTGGTCTGGTGGCGGGCGCGGTTGTGGTCGCCCTGGTAGTCCGGGTTGGAGGCGTTGAAGCAGTCGGCGTTGCCGAGTTCCAGGCCCCAGAGCGGTGCGAGGAAGGGCTTGCCGGAGACGTCGGTGTAGCCGTCGAGCACGTCCTTGAGCGAGCTGCCGGCGAAGTACCAGGCGTCGAAGCGCTTCTCGTCGTGGCTGAGCGCGGTCGGGGCGCGGAAGTCGTAGGAGCCGGGCGCCCAGGTGTTGCGCATGACGCCGTAGCCGTTGGTGGACATGTAGAACGGCGCCGGGCTGGCGTTGGTGCCCTCGGTCCACTTGTTGGAGACCGCGACCGGGACGGTCCGGTCGCGCAGGGCCCACTCGCCGAGGTGCAGGCCGGTGCCGTAGAACTGCTCGTCCGCGGCGCGGCCGAGGTACTGGGTGGTGCGGCCGGCGCTCCAGCTGGTCGGCTGCGACTCGGCCCAGACCAGGGTGGTGTCGTCGGCCCGGTAGAGCGCGAAGGTCAGCGGCTTCTTGTTGATCCGCAGGCTGATGGCGGGGGTGCCGATCCGCCAGTACGCGCCGGCGTCGGTGAGGGTGGCGCCGACCGTGCCGAAGGAGGTGGTGGTCGCGAGGTCGGAGCCGGCCGGGTCGTCGGTGAAGGAGCCGTCCGGGGAGAGCCAGATCCGGAACACGTCGGCGCGGGCGACGACGATCCGGACGGAGGCGGCGCTGGACGTCCGGACGGTGAAGGTGTCACCGGCGCGGGTGACGGAGGTGGCGTTCCCGGCGGTCGCGGCCCGGGCCGGAAGGGCCGGGCCGAGCGCGGTCAGCAGGGCCCCGAGCAGGGTCAGGATCAGGGCGGCGGCCGTCCGGCGGTGGCGGACGGCCCGTGGTCGGCGGGTGGGTGGAGCGGCGGCAGCGCTCACGCTGTCCTCCTGGGGAGGGAGTGAGGGAGGCCCGCGCGGCACTGGGCCGCAGGCCGGGGAGGGCGGTGCCCCGCCATGACAGCAAGGGTCATGACATGTCGTCAAGTGCTTGAACTAAGGCTTGTTCGAGCAATATTGAGCAGCCATTTGCAAGTCGTGAGCAGGATGGGTGGCGGTGGGACGACCGGCGGCGGTGACGGCGACGGCCTCGCCCGAGGTCACCCGGTGGTGATCGGGGCGAAGCGGCCGCCGCCGGTGATCCACTCGCCGCGGCGCATGACGGCGACCAGGTCGTAGCTGGTGGAGTCGACCACGACGAGGTCGGCGAGCTTGCCGGTCTCCAGGGTGCCGACCCGGTCGGCGAGGCCGAGCAGTCGGGCCGGGACGGTGG
>NZ_JZWY01000729.1:0-5434 GCF_000966955.1 Streptomyces sp. NRRL S-495 | reverse complement strand
GGGGGGGGGGGGGGGGGGGGCGGGCGGCGGCACGATCTGCGACCAGGCCGAGCACTTCGGCCGCTGGCCGGCCGGCTCCGAGCAGGCCCGCCTCTGCCGGGGCATCTACGGCTGAGGCGGGACCGGGACCGGGATGGGAAGCAGACCGGGATCGGGACCGGCGCGCAACGGTCCGGCAGGACGACGAAGGCCGCCCGCCCACCGGAAGCGGTGGGCGGGCGGCCGGGCGTCGGGAGACGGTTACGGGAAACGGTGCCAGGAAACAGTGCCGGGCCGGGTGTCAGGAGACGGCGCCGGGGCCGAGCAGGGCGTGGTCCAGGCGCGGGGCGAGGACCCGGGCCAGGGTGTCGGTGATGTGGCCGGTGTCGCGGTAGAGGATCACGCCCTCCAGGACAGCCGGGCAGTCCGGGCCGGGGCCGGGGCAGAGCAGCGGGCCGAGGTCCAGGGCCCGGACCCGGTAGCGCTCGGCGAGGCCGCCGTCGAGCAGCGGGTCGCGTTCGAAGGCCGTCCCGCGTGGGAAGAAGCAGGCGTCCGAGCGGCCGTCGGAGCCGGCCAGGCAGGTCGGGATGTCCTTGCCGGGCATCGGGGTGTCGCCCAGGTAGGCGAGCGGCGCGCCGAGGGCGGTGAGGCGGTCGAGGGTGCGGGTCCAGCCCTCGGTGCGCTCGTCCTGGCCGCCGTACCGGTTGAGGCCCGCCATCAGCACCAGCCGGGG
This sequence comes from Streptomyces sp. NRRL S-495, assembly GCF_000966955.1. Lineage (NCBI taxonomy): Bacteria > Bacillati > Actinomycetota > Actinomycetes > Kitasatosporales > Streptomycetaceae > Streptomyces > Streptomyces sp. NRRL S-495. Next base: position 4,722 of record NZ_JZWY01000729.1, on the reverse strand, counting down.
CTTGGGACCGGAGGTGAGCCGGGTGAAGGTGTTCTCCCGCCAGCGGTCGCACTCCTCGAAGGTGCGGCCGAGCACGTTGTTGCGCACCGTCAGGGTGGCCAGCGGGCAGCCCGGCTTGACCAGCACCTCCAGCGCCCACTGCCGCTGCTCGGCCATCGCCAGGGCGGCGGAGATCCACTGACCGGCGTGCGAGTCGCCGATGAGCACGATCCGGTCGGGGCTGGACTCCGCGCCGAACAAGCAGCGCGGGCTGGCCTCGGCGCCGAGCGGGATCTCGCAGCCCTTGCCGGGCGGGAAGTCCTCGCGGGCCCGGGCGAGCGAGGGGGTGAGCGTCAGCACCCGGGTGCCGGGGGCGAGGAGGCCGGGGCCGTCCACCGCCCCGGCCGGGGCGACGGCCGCGCGGTCGGGGTCGCCGAGCGCGCGGACCGTGCCGCCGCCCAGGGTGAGGCCGGCGATCAGCGGGATGACCAGGGCGCTGGCACCGACGGCGAGGCCGCGGCGCGGGGCCGGGCTGCTGCCGTACCGCAGCGGCTGTTCGACCAGCCGCAGGGTGAGCCAGGCCGGGACGGCGGCGGCCGCGGTGAGGGCCACCAGCGTGGTCCAGGGCAGGGCGCCCCAGCGGGCCTGGGCGATGGTCAGCACCGGCCAGTGCCACAGGTACCAGGCGTAGGAGAGGCGCCCGGCGGCGCGCAGCGGACGGGTGGCGAGCAGTCGGCCGGCGTCACCGGCGGCGAGCGCGCGGTGCGCGGGGCCTGCCAGCAGCACGGCGGCGGTGCCGAGCACGGGCAGCAGGGCGGCCGCGCCGGGGAAGGGCGTGTCGCGGTCGTACCGGAGGACGGCGGTGAGGAGCGCGGCGGCGCCGGCCCAGCCGAGGACGCGCAGCAGCCCGCCGCCGAGGCGGGCACCGGGGCCGCCGCGGGCGAGCCGGGTGGTCAGGGCCGGTGCGGCGAGGGCGACGCAGCCGCCGACGGCGAATTCCCAGAGGCGGCTCGCGGTGGAGAAGTAGCCGAGCGGCGCGGAGCCGGCCGTCCAGCGGACGCAGAGGAACAGCGAGACGCCGCCGACGGCGAGGGTGGTCAGGGTGGCGGCGGTGACGGTGCGGCGGCGGTGTCCGGCGAACAGTCGGGCGAGGCCGAGCAGCAGGACGCCCCAGAGCAGGTAGAACTGGTTCTCCACCCCCAGCGACCAGAAGTGCTGGAGCGGACTGGGGTCGTGTTCGGCGGCCAGGTAGTCGGTCTGCTGGCCGACGAAGCGCCAGTTGGAGAACTGTCCGGCGGCGGCGATCAGGTCCCGGGCGAGGTCGGTGCCGCGCAGCGGGTCGAGCAGGGCGCCGCCGGCCAGCGCGGTGGCGACCAGGACCACGGCGGCGGCGGGCAGGATGCGGCGGGCGCGGCGGGCGGCGAAGTCCCACAGGCCCAGGGGGCGGGCGAGGAGGAGCCCGGTGATCAGGAAGCCGGAGACGACGAAGAAGACGTCGACGCCGACGTAGCCGCCGGTGAGGCCGGGGACGGCCGCGTGGAAGGCGAGTACGGAGAGCACGGCGACGCCGCGCAGGCCCTCGATGTCGGGGCGGAAGGCGGCCCTCGGCCGCGCTTCGGCGGCGGCGGGTCCGGCGGTGGTGGGTCCGGCCGCGTCAGGCCGGGCGGCACCGGCACGAGCGGTGGTGGGCTCGGCGGCACCGGCACGAGCGGCGACAGGTTCGGCGGTGGACGAGGAGGAGAGGATGTCGGTCGGGACGAGGGCGCGCGACGGCTCGGCGCCTGGTGGTACGGCCGTGGGCACGGCGAAGCTCCTTGCAGGGGCTGGCAGCGGTGGTCGGGGGCCGGCGGGCCGATGGGGCGGCCGGCCGGCAGTCCGCGCCGGTGGGGCGACGCGCAAGGAAGGGTGAAGCGTAACGATCGGGGGAGGAAGCAGAACTGGCGGAACGTCAGAACATCAGCGGGTCGGCCCAGCCGGACGCCAGCAGGCCGCAGAGCAGCAGCACCGCGGTGACGGCGACGGCCTCGGCGGGCCCGAAGCGCAGGTCGGACGCACGGTCGGACCGCCGGTTGCCCTGACGGTCGGACGGCCGGGCGAGGTCCGCGACGGTGGCGCCGTTGCCACCGCGGACCAGCGGCCAGAGCGCGCCGATCAGCGGAACGACCGTGTAGGTGGTGAGCGCGAGCAGTCCGGCGAGCGCCCAGAAGGGCTGCCAGCCGTAGGAGTTGACGGCGCGGACGAGTCCGACCACGCCCGCGACGACCACCAGGCCGAGCCAGCCGACGCCGATCCGGGCGACGGTACGGGCCAGCGCGGTGCCGCCGGAGACGGCGCCGGTGGGCACCCAGTCGGCGCTGCGGCGGCGCAGCGCGTGCGCGATGGCCACCACATGGCAGAGCCCGCCCAGGAGTTGGACCCGGGTGACCTCGAAGCGCCAGTGGGTGCGGGACATCGCGGGGAGCAGGACGAGCGCGACCCAGATCGGCGGCAGGAACGGCAGTACCTGCCAGGGGGCGATCTCGTCGGGGCGGAAGAACAGCATGATCAGGGCCGGCAGCGGCACGGCGAAGACGTTCACCGCACTGGTGAGGTAGCCGAGGATGCCGTTCCAGAAGCAGAGCCGGGCCGAGCGGGGCAGCGGGCCGCGCCGGAAGTCGGGATCCCCGACCAGGGCCAGCGAGCCGAGGCACCAGCGGTACTGCTGGCTGATGAAGGCGGGCAGGCCGGTGGGCGACATGCCCTTGGCGAGCAGCGCGGGCACGTACCGGGTGGTCCACCCGGCGCGGGCGAGCGAGAGGCCGGTGTAGAGGTCCTCGCTGTGGTCGATCTCGGCGAAGCCGCCGACGCGTTCGAGTGCGGCGCGCCGGTAGAGCGCGTTGGTGCCGCAGCAGACGGTGCCGTCCTGGGCGTCCCGGGAGGGCTGGATCCAGCGGTAGAAGATCTCCTGGGTGGCGCCGGCCGCGCGTTCGAGCCAGGACATCCCGGCATCGGTGTCGAAGCACTGCGGGCTCTGAACGATGCCGATGTCCGGATCGTCGAGGTACGGCACCAGGTGGTGCAGGAAGTCCGGGCGCGGGCAGAAGTCCGCGTCGAGGACGGCGATGATGTCGCCGGTGCCCTCGACCAGGCCGTGGTTGAGGTTGCCGGCCTTCTTGAAGCGGCCCCGGTCGGGGCGGCTGCGGTACTCGAAGCCGTAGGACTCGGCGAGTTCACGCACCTCGGGCCGGGCGGCGTCGTCGAGGACCAGGACGGTCAGCTCGCCGGGCCACCGGACGGCGGCGGTGTGTCGGTAGGCGTTGTCCAGGACGGCGAGCGGTTCGCCGGCGGTGGGCAGCAGGAGGTCGACGCCCGGGTGCCGGACGGGGCGCCAGGCCCGGACCAGCAGGTCGTGCGAGTCGCGGGTGAAGCGGCGGGAGCGCTGTCCGTCGACGACGGAGAGCAGCCAGGTCGCGGCGTTGAGCACGGTGAGGGCGAGGAACGGCCAGAGCAGCGGGCGGCTGAGCGCGAACAGGCCGAGTGTCGCGGTGGCGCCGGCGTAGGAGAGGGTGGCGCAAAGCAGCACCCAGCGGCGCTGCGGGCCGAAGTACCAGTAGAGCTCCTCGTCGTCGGGCGGACTCGGCAGGCGCGACAGGTCGTCGTCGGCGCGTATGTCGGCGCGTATGTCGGGACGGATACCGGGACGCGTGTCGGTACGGGTGCCGGGACGCGTGCCGGGAGACGCCCCGGGACGGTCGGCGAGCTGGCTGTCATGACGGCTTTCGGGCCCGCCGTCGGGTATTCGGTACCCGGGGTGGTGCGGTTCCCGGTCGGGCGCTGACACGGCGTTGCCATGGTGTGCGGGCATGCGGAATGGCCCCCCTGAGCTGGGACGGAACGTGGCCTTTCGCCGGTCAGCCTCTCACGTTGGTCTGGACCAATCGATCATCGGGCCGGACGGTCGGGCATCGCCCCAGGTCAGGGAGTTGACATAACGTCAGATTCGTACACCACCTGACGCCGTGTCACCACTACCGGACGGTAATCTCCTTGGTCAGCTTCTCGAACCGCAGGTCGGGGCGGAGCGGGATGCCGAAGCGCTCGTCGCCGTACGGGAACGGCGAGTAGTCGCCGGTGCGCCGGAAGCCCCGGCGCTCGTACCAGGCGATCAGCTCCGAGCGCTGCTCGATCACCGTCATCTCCATCTCGACCACCCCCCACTCCTCGGCCGCGTACCGCTCGGCCCGCGCGAGCACGGCCCGGCCGAGGCCGCCGCCCTGACGGCCGGGGCGCACCGAGAACATGCCGAAGTAGGCGCGCCCGCCCCGGCGTTCCAACTGGCAGCAGGCCAGCAGCTCGCCGTCCAGCTCGGCGAGCAGCACCACGCCGTCGGCGTGGGTGACGGCCGCGGTGACGCCCTCGGTGTCGGTGCGCTGCCCGGCCAGCAGGTCGGCCTCGGTGGTCCAGCCCGCCCGGCTGGTGTCGCCCCGGTAGGCGGACTCGACCAGGTCCAGCAGGGCGGGCACATCGGCGGAGGTCGCGGCGCGGAAGGCCAGCCGGTCGGTGCCGGCGGCCTCGGGGGCCGCGCCGGTGCTGCTCTCGGGCACGGGGTCCTCATCTCTGGCGGGCCCGGACCGTGCTGGCCCGGGCGGGGAGGCGGCGGCCGTTCGGCCGATCCCTCGCATCGTGCCACAGCCGCCCCCGCCCCCCACCTGCGCGGACTGCCCGCCCCAGCCGACCACCGCCCGCCCCCGGCCGATCACCCCG
>NZ_JZWY01000728.1:0-10177 GCF_000966955.1 Streptomyces sp. NRRL S-495 | reverse complement strand
CCCCCGGCCGATCACCCCGTCCAGAACCCGGACACCCTCCCCCGCGCCGCACCGCCTCCGGCAGGATGGTAGGAGGACCACGAACCCTGCCCGGCACGCCCGGACCACCCACCCCGGAGGCCCCATGACGACCGTCGAGATCCCCGGCTCCAAGTCCGTCACCGCACGCGCGCTGTTCCTGGCCGCCGCCGCCGAGGGCACCACCACCCTGCTCCGGCCGCTGCGCTCCGACGACACCGAAGGCTTCACCGAGGGGCTGCGGGCACTCGGCTACACGCTCACCGCCGCACCGGACCGGTGGACGATCGAGGGCCGCCCGCAGGGCCCCGCCCACGACGCCGAGGTCTACTGCCGCGACGGCGCCACCACCGCCCGCTTCCTGCCCGTGCTCGCCGCCGCCGGCCGCGGCGACTTCCGCTTCGACGCCTCCGCCCAGATGCGCCGCCGCCCGCTCGGCCCGCTGACCGAGGCGCTGCGCACCCTCGGGGTCGATCTCCGGCACGAGGAGGCCGAGGGCCACCACCCGCTGCGGATCGCCGCCGACGGCGTCCGCGGCGGCGGGATCACCCTCGACGCGGGCCTCTCCTCGCAGTACCTCACCGCGCTGCTGCTGCTCGGCCCGCTCACCGAGCAGGGCCTGCGGATCACCGTCACCGACCTGGTCTCAGCACCGTACGTGGAGATCACCGTCGCCATGATGCGGTCCTTCGGCGCCACCGTGACCCGCACCGGCCGGGTCTTCGAGGTCGCGCCCGGCGGCTACCGGGCCGCGACCTACCCGGTCGAGCCGGACGCCTCGACGGCGAGCTACTTCTTCGCCGCCGCCGCGCTCACCGGCCGCCGGCTGACCGTCCCGGGGCTCGGCAAGGACGCGCTCCAGGGCGATCTGCGGTTCGTCGACGTCCTGGCCCGGATGGGCGCGCGGGTCGAGGTCGGCAGCGACCGGACCACCGTCGAGGGCCCCGCCGGCGGCCGGCTCTCCGGTCTGACCGTCGACATGCGGGACATCTCCGACACCATGCCGACGCTCGCCGCCGTCGCCCCGTTCGCGGACGCGCCGGTACGGATCGAGAATGTCGCCAACACCAGGGTCAAGGAGTGCGACCGCCTGGACGCCTGCGCGGAGAACCTCCGCCGGCTCGGCATCGACGTCGCCACCGGGCACGACTGGATCGAGATCCGCCCGGGCACCCCGCGCGGCACCGCCCTCGCCTCGCACGGCGACCACCGGATGGTGATGTCCTTCTCCGTCACCGGCCTGCGCACGCCCGGCATCACCTTCGACGACCCCGGCTGCGTGCGGAAGACCTTCCCCGAGTTCCACCAGGTGTTCGGCCGGCTGCGCGAGCAGTGGGCGACCACCGACTGACCACCGACTGGCCACCGGCCGACCAGCGACGGACCGGCCGGGCGGCCGCGGCGGCGAGCGGGCCGTGATCAGGTCCAGGTGGGCCTCGGCGGCCCGGCCGCGGCGCCCGGCCGGTCATCGCCCGAAGGCCGGGGCGTGGTCGGCCGCCCAGGTCCGGAACGGCCGCGGTCGCCGGCCGGTCACCTGCTCGAAGGTCGGGTCGACCGCCGCCTTGAGCCCCCGGGCCTGGCGTGCGGCACTCTGCAGCAGCGCCTCCACGACCGGATCCGGGTAGCGCCGTGACCACTGAACGGCAGCTTGATCGGGTGTCAGTTCCTCGATCCGGACCGGGCGTTGGAGAACAGCGGCGAGGTCGGCCGCCTGCTCGGCCGGAGTGACGGCCGCCGGCCCGGTCAGGGGGTGGATCCGCCCGGCGTGGCCGGGCTCGGTCAGAGCCAGCGCCGCGATCCCGGCGATGTCGCGCGGATCCACGCACGCGTTGGCCGAGTGGGGGTTCAGGGTCCGGACGACACCCTCGGCGCGGATGGACGGCGCCCAGGCGAGGGTGTTGGACATGAAGGCACGCGGGCGGAGGAAGGTCCAGTCCAGGCCGGACCCGCGGATCAGTTCCTCGTTGGCCCGCTGCCAGCGGGTGATCAGGTCGTCCGCGTCCTCCTCGCCGACGGCGTAGGCGGACAGTTTCACCACATGGCGCACACCGGCCTCGGTCGCCGCCGCCACGAACCGGAGGTCGTCCGGCCGGGTGGGGTCGTTGGTCACCAGAAACGCCGTCCGGACGCCGTCGAGAGCCCGGATCAGCGCGTCATGGTCCGCATACGCGGCCGTGGCGACCTCGACGCCACGACCCGACAGGGTCACTCGCGCGGGGTCCCTGGCAAGCACCCGCACCGGTCGCGTCGACGCCAGCAGCCGAGCCACCTCGCGGCCCACCGTCCCGGTGACGCCGGTCAGAAGAATCACAGCGGACATTCCCGTCGCTGAAACGAATCCGGCGCCACTTCGGCGGGATCGGGGATTTCCGACGGAGCAACGGCGGACCTGGGGGGACAGTACGGTAACGGCTTTTCCCGAGGGAATGGTTGACGCCGTGTCATCCGTGCGCACTTGGGCACGCCCTTCCTGCCCGTGCGAGCAGACCCCGCCCCCCCGTTCGTACTTCGCGAATTGGGCTTACCGCAGGATATGGGCCACGTGCTCGCCCAGAACTGCTGCACGTTCGGCCCGCGCGAACGCCGGAGTCGCATTTTATCAAGCTAGTTGAATAAAAAACTGGTGGTAGCGTCCACCGCCGAAGCAGACCCGATCACCCGCAGATCGTCATGGGAACTGCCGTGGTGACCACAACAAGCACTGGTCACCACTGCCCCGCGCCGGCAATGCCGCCGGGCCTGCGGACCCCGGCCGCGGCATGCCCGCCCGGCTCGCCGGCCTGCTTCGAAAGCGCCTTGTACACCCACCGCTGACTCCAAGTCCCTGGACGCACTTCGCATCCGGTCGACTCGGCGTGCGAGGAAATCGAGGTATCCAGAACATGACCCATGCGGCACTGACGTCCAGGATCCTGGACGTGGACAGAGGTAGTCTGATCGGCCCTATTCGGGCGCTGCACGACAAAGACGGATGGCTGGCCGACCTGAGGGTCGACCAGAGCGATCCGTTCTTCTTCGACCACCCGCTCGACCATGTTCCCGGCATGCTCCTGGTGTGCGCCATGGCGGACTTGGTGGTGGCCGTCACCGACATACCCGCGGCGGGCCGGGTCGGAGCGGCAATGACATTTCATTCAATGGTCGAACTCGGCCCGGAACTGGAGCTGTGCATAGTCCCGTTCGAGGACGGACGGCGCACCCTTCGGGCGGTCCAGGGGTCGACGCCCGTCGCTGACGGCTGGGTCGAGGTCTCTTCGGCCGACCTGCCCGCCTGGCCGCACCGCCCCGAAGGAAGCGCGCACCCGCCCGCGCAGGCGTCACTGGTGCACCGCGTGCGCCCGGAGAACGTGATGATCGGCGATCCTTCCGTGGCCGACGGCCGGGTCACCGCTGCCGTGGTGTTCCCGCCCGAGGGCCACGCACTGAGCGGTCGACGTCCTGGCGTCCTCCGGACGGAGGCCGTCGTCGAAGCCGGCCGGCAGTTGTCGACCTGGCTGACGCACCGCGTGGGCGGCTGGTCGCTGGACACGCAGATCCTGTTGCGCGGGCTCGCCGTCGACCTGCCGGTCGGGATACCGCGCTCGCTCCCGCTGGCGCTGCGCTGGCAGACGGTGCCCATTTCCGCCGGCCGGACCGAGTACCGGTTCGACCTGATCGCCAGCGGCGATGGCGATGCCGACGAGGGCCCGGTGGTCGGCTCGCTGATCTACACGGGCAAGATCATGCGGCCCGAGGTGTACGCGCGCTTCCGGGCGAATCGGAGCGCGGGATGAACCAACGTGTCGTGGTGCTCTGCCTGCGCGCCCTACTCCCCGTCGTGGCCGGCGCGTTCGTCGTCGCGATCGGACTGCTGCTCCTCGGGGAAGGCCGATCGCCCCACCTCGTAGCCGCGGGCTTCGCCTTCGCCTACCTCCTGTGGATCCTGGCCGAGGCCCGGATCTCCGTGCGGCATCCCTCCCAGGCGGCCGCCGAGAACAGCACCCTCCTGCCGTACGCGCTCAGCCGGGCCGGCACCGCCGTGGCCGCGGTGCTGTGGCCGCTGCCGTGGGACCGGTGGTCGCCGTGGCTGATCGTGCCGATCGCGGTGTCCGCCGGTGCGGTCGCGCTCCGGCTGGTGGCGATCCGCACCCTGGGCCGCTTCTATTCGCACCATGTGGTCCGCTACTCGGACCACTCGATCGTGAGCACCGGCCCGTACCGGTACCTGCGACACCCTGCCTACACCGGGATGCTGCTGGCCAACGCCGGGTTCGTCGCGTTCTTCCTCAATCCGCTGAGCGTGCTGCTGTTCCTCGCGCTGTGCGCGTGCGTCACCTGGCGGATCCTCGTCGAGGAGCAGGTGCTGTGGGCCGTTCCCGGCTACCCCGACTACGCGAGCGGGCGGGCACGCCTCGTTCCGGGAGTGTGGTAGGCCGTGGAACTCGTTCTGAACGGATCCGCCCTGGGCGATCCGGCAACGGTGGGACACAAGTTCGCCCGGCAGTACGTGATGAGCCGGGCCGGACTGCCCGTGCCCGGGTTCTTCTGCGTGAGCGCGGAGGCGTTCCCGGTGTCGGAGCGGACCGCCGCCGCGTTCCCGGGACCCGGGGCGAGCAACGAGGAACTGCTCGGCTGGGCGGCGGCGGCGCGCGAGCGGATCCGCACCGGCGGTGTGCCGCCCGCCCTGGAGCAGCAGGTGCTCTCCGGACTCGACCAACTGGCGGGCGGCGAAGGTCTGCTCGCCGTCCGGGCATGCGTGGCGGCGGCAGCGGACGGCGCCGGCGAGGACGGCGCCGGTGACCCGTTCGCCGGCCTGTCCGACAGCTTCCTGTACGTGGGCCGCGACGCCGTGCTCGCCCGGATCGTGGACTGCTGGGCCTCCGCGTACAACCCCGAGGCCGTGCTCTACCGGGTGCGCCGGGGCGTCGATCCGACGGCGGCCCGGGTCGCGGTCGGCGTGCAGCGCATGGTGCCGGGCGTGCGGTCGTTCGTGGTGTTCACCCGCGACCCGCGCGACGGTTCCGACCGGAGGGTGATCGCCGCCGCGCACGGCATCGGCGAAGGCATCGTGCAGGAGAAGGCGGACATCGACCACTTCTTCGTGGACGGTCCGACCGGCGCAATCGATCTCGACACCGTCTCCAAGTCCGTCATGGTCGGTCTCGATCCGGCCCGGCCCGGCGACGGACCGGTCACGCTACCGGTGCCCGCCGGACTCGCGGAGGCGCCGGTGCTCAACACCGCGGAGGTGCAACGGATCTGCACCCTTGCCGCCGAGGCGGAGGAACTCTTCGGCGGGCCGCAGGACGTCGAGGGCGTCATCACTGCGGACGGCGGGATCCACCTGGTGCAGTCCCGCCCCGTGGTGGCGGCCGGTAATCCGGACGTCGGCGCGCAGGACACCGGTGCGCAGGACATCGGCTCGCGGACGCCGTGGACCAACCACAACCTCACCGAGAGCTTCCCCGGTCTGACGAGCGCCCTGACCTACTCCCAGGCCCGCGTCTTCTACCGGATGGGGTTCACCGACTTCTACCGGCGCTTCGGCGTGCGCGGGCGCACCTTGCGCCAGAACCAGTACCACCTCAGTCGCATGATCGGCTACCTGGACGGCCGGGTGTTCTACCGACTGGACGCGTGGTACGCGCTGCACGGCCAGGTCCCCGGCTTCGTGATGATGCGACCGCTGTGGGAACGCTCGCTCGGGCTCACCGAGCGGACCGGCATCCCCCGTCCGGTGCACCCCAGGCCGTGGGCGACCGTACTGCCCGCCCTCCCGCGGCTGGCCTGGATGTACGCCCGGCAGCCCCGGCAACTGCGCCGCTTCCTGCGCTGGTGGGACGCCCTGGCGGCCGAGTCCGCCTCGCTGGAGCACTGCTCGGCCGACGAACTGATCGCCCGCTACCGGCACATGTGGGCCGAGGCCGAACAGCGCTGGGGCATCACGATGGTGACGACCTACTTCGCCCTGGTCGCCCTCGCCTGCACCAACGCGCTGCTGACCCGCTGGGTCCCCGACGGCGCCAAGCTGCTGCCGCGGCTGCTGGCCGGCGGCAGGCCCAACCGCACCATCGCCTCGGTCCGCTCGGCCGTCGCCCTCGCCGAACTGGTCGGCTCCCGGCCCGAGTTGCGTGACGCCGTGCTGGAGCGGCCGGAGCGCGAGGTCTGGGCCGAGATCGCGGACGGCCGGCACGGCGCCGACATCGCGGCCGCCTTCGGGCAGCACCTGGCAGCCTACGGCGACCGTGCGCTGCACGATCTGAAGCTGGAAGCGCTCACGCCTCGCCAGGAACCGTGGATGGTCCTGCCCACCCTGCGGCCGTTCATCACCCAGGGCCTGACCGTCGAGGCCAATCTGGCCGACGAGAAGCGCACCAGGGCCGAGGCACGGAAGGCACTGCGCGAGGCGTGCCCCAACCCGCTGCGGCGGGCGGTGCTGGGCGCCGCGCTGGCGTCGCTGCGGGTCTCGGTCAAGGCACGCGAGGACACCCGGTTCTGCCGCAGCCAGCTGTACGGCATCTCACGGGATGTGCTGTGGCGGTTGGGCGACCGACTGGTCGCCGCGGGGATGCTCGACAGGACGGCCGATCTGGTGCACCTGCACGTCGAGGAGGTCCTGGGTGCGTTCGACGGCACCCTGACCGAGACCGACCTTCGCGCCGTCGCGCTGCCGACGCAAGGCGGAGCTGGACCGGTCCGCCGACAAGGCCGAGCCGCCCGCGTACTTCACCACCCCTGCCGACCTTCCGACACCCATCGCGCTGATGTCACGTCAGGACACCGAAGCCGCACCGAACATGAACGAGGACGGCGTGCTGCGCGGCCTGGCGTCCAGCAGCGGCCGGGTGCGCGCCCGCGCCAGGATCGTGCGGGACGCCTCGGTCCCACCGCAGTCCTGCACGGATCGCATCCTCGTCGCCAAGGAGACCGATCCCGGCTGGCTGGCGCTGATGATGGCGGCCAAGGGCATCGTCGTCGAGCGCGGCAGCCTCATCTCGCACACGGCGATCAGCGGTCGAATGCTGGGAATCCCGACCGTGGTCGCCGTACCCCGGGCCCTCACCGAGATCCCGGACGGCGCCTGGGTGGAGCTGGACGGCGACACCGGAACGGTGCGCCTGCTCTCCGAGGCCGAACTCGCAACAGCCGCGGAGTAGTCGTGCCCGCGTACAGCCCACACCCGCACCAGGAGATGACATGGCTGAAATGAACGTCCACACGTGGATCGGACTGCTCGAAGAACGGTGGCGGGGCCGCGATCCGCAGGCGATCGCCGCACTGTTCACCGAGGATGCCTCGTACCACCAAGGCCCTTACGGCACGGCCCACATCGGTCAGCAGGCGATCGCCGAACACTGGACGACGACCTTGTCGAACCAGAGGGACCCGATCATCTGGATCGGCACCCCGATCGCGTCCGGCGACCGCGCCTCGGTCGAGTGGTGGTGCATCCTGCACGACCCCGCCACCGGCACGGCCCGGACCGCCGCGGGCAGCCTCGCGCTGCGCTTCGCCGAGGACGGCCGCTGCACGAGCCTCCACGAGTACTGGCACAGCGCTCCGGACACCGCGCGCGAGCCCGCCGAAGGATGGTTCGCGTGACCGCCGAGACCAGGCTCTGCCCCGCCGGAGCCGCAGCCGCCGACACCCCCGCGGCCGACACCCCCGCGCCTGAATCACCCGCACCTGAATCCCCCGCGGCCGAATGCCCGCACTTCCCGCTCGCCGACCGGCCGGGCATCAGCCTGCACCCCCAGTACCTGAACCTCTTCCGCGAAGAGCCGCTCGTCCCGGTGCAGATGGCCGGCGGCCGCAAGGCGCTGCTGGTCACCCGGCACGCCGACGTCAGGACGGTGCTGGCCGATCCGCGGTTCAGCCGGGAGGCCTGGGTCAACGGCACCCTGTTCGCCCGTAGGTCGACCTCGCTCGCCCTGGTCACCAGCGACGCACCCACGCACACCCGACGCCGCAGCGAGGTCCAGTTCCGGTTCACCCACCGCCGAGGGGAACAGGACCGGCCCCGCATCGTCGAGATCGCCGAGGAGTTGCTGGACCGGCTCGAATCCGCCGCCCAACCGGTCGACCTGATCGCCGAGTTCACCACCCCCTTCCCGTACCGGGTGATCTGCGACCTGCTCGGCGTCCCGATCGCCGACCTCGATCGGCTGCTGCCGCAGGTGACCGTCATGATGTCCGCCGGCCGGTTCTCGGCCGACGAGGTCGACGCCGCCCACGAGGCCATGTACGCCTACTTCTTCGAGCAGGTGGCGCGGCGGCGGCAGGCGATCGAGGCCGGCGCACCCGGCGACGACCTGCTGACCTCGCTGTTGACCTCGCCCGAGGAGAGCCGGCTCAGTGACGAGGAGATCGTCGTCTTCGGCTTCGGCCTCATGATGGCGGGAGGCGAGACCACCGCCTCGCACCTCGCGCTGTGCGTGCTGCAGGTGCTGCGCACACCGGGACTGGCCGACTCGCTCCGCCGTGACCCGTCGGCGATCCCCACCGTGGTCGAGGAGTTGCTGCGCTGGGTGTGGTTCGCCGGGACCGGCGGCCAGCCGCATGTGACGCTCGAACCGGTGGAGCTGGCCGGGACGGTCATCGAGGCCGGACAGGTCGTCATCCCGCTCACCGACGCGGCGAACCGGGACGAGGGCGTGTTCGCCGATCCTGACGAGTTCCGCCCCGACCGCACGCCCAATCCCCACCTGGGCTTCGGGCACGGCCGGCACATGTGCCTGGGCGTCGCCCACGCCCGCGTGGAGCTCCAGGAAGGTCTGGCCGCGGTCCTGCGCCGCCTCGACCGCCTCGAACTCGCCGTGGACGAGACGGAACTCGACTGGCGCAGCCGGATGTTCATGCGCGGAGTGTGGACGCTACCGGTGCGGTGGCGTACGTCCGGGAACGCGACGTGATCCGCCGTTGGGCCCGCTACGTGGCCGGCAGCTATCCTCCGCTGCCTTCCGTTCTGTTCGCCTGGGCCTGGGCCTACGGCGTCACCGGGCTGTTCGCCGCCGTCCAGCCGCACAGTCCGCCCTGGCGACCCGGTCTCGGCGCCGCCAACGCCGCGGTGACGCTCACGGTCATGCTGCTGATGATGCGTGCCATGGACGACATCCGGGACCTGGAGTACGACCGCCGGCACAACCCGAACCGGCCGTTGGCGAGCGGCGCGGTGACCGTCCGCGATCTGCTTGTGCTGTGCGTGGTGGGCACGGTGCTGGTACTGGCACTCAACGCGGGCAACCCGGTCGCCCTGGCCATGGTCGCCGGGCAGCTCGCCTACTGCGCGCTCGTGCTCACTGTCGACCAACGGTGGCACTGGCCCTCCGGGGACAAGCTCCTGCTCAGCCTGGCGGTCAGCTACCCGGCGCCGCTGCTGCTGCACCTCTACCTCTACGCCCGCTACCTGAACACCACCTCGCTCGACCCGGGCCGGCACGGGGTGCTCGCTGTCGGAATCGTCGTGCTCGCCTCGGTCCACCTGGAGCTGGCGAAGAAGATCACTCGGCGCCGTCGGCCCGGTGAGCGCAGCTATGTCGATGTCTTCGGCCTCTCCGGCACGATCGGCATCGCCCTGGTCGCGCCGGTCCTCTCCGCCGCACTCCTGATCACCGGGGCCCGGACGACACCCGCGCTGGTACCACTGGCGGTCCTTCCCCTCGTCCTGCCCGCCCTGGCCGGCTGGCAGTTCTGGCGGAAGCGCACTCCCCGCTGGTCACCCGTCGCCCCGGGGCTGTACCTGTTGCTGACCTACACCGGGTACTTCGTGCTCAGCCTGAGTTACTAGGATCCCGCGTCCTCATCACCCGGTGACCGCATCACCCGGTGACCGCGCCCGCGCCCGGCCGGGCGTCATCCTTGTGGCCACGGCTCAGCCGTGCGGGTGTCGATGGCGGCCGGTTCTGCCGGAGGTCGTAACTTTCCGGACCGCCGTTCTTTGGACCGGACAGCAGTGATTGCTACCGGTTCAGGGCGTGTGCACCACCTTCAGCCGGCGCCTGTTCGACCGCCAACGGGTCGACCAGTGCTTTCAATTCATCTTGAGAGGAATGCGGAAATGTTCAAGAACTCCCTCGCCGCCGCCGGCCTGGCCGCCGCTGCCATCGCGATGTCCGCCGGGTCGGCCTTCGCCATCGCCGACGCGGACGGCGCCGCCGTCTCGACCCAGGGCAACGGCGGT
>NZ_JZWY01000727.1:0-326 GCF_000966955.1 Streptomyces sp. NRRL S-495 | reverse complement strand
CACCCACGGCGACCACAGCGCCAACTTCCACACCCTCGACAACCCGAACATCTGCCTCCCGGAGGTCCACAACATCGCGGTCGGCGCCGTCATCGGCGTGGCTGTCCCGATCGAGGTGCCGGTCCTGAACAAGACCCCGAAGCAGATCTGCAACGTCGGCCACAACACCCAGTCCTCCGGTGACGGCGGCGTCTCCCACCTGATCGGCTGATCCTGCGGCAACCCGGCCGAGGCCCCGGTGACGCGTCCCGGGCGCCGGTACCGCACCGGACGAGGTCTGCCCGCCGCCGCCGGCGATCCGTCGGCGGCGGGACCGGCGCCCGCAC
>NZ_JZWY01000726.1:0-531 GCF_000966955.1 Streptomyces sp. NRRL S-495 | reverse complement strand
CCCGCACAGCCGTCACCGGGGACGCGGTCGCCGTCCAACTCCCGGCGGCACCACGAAGATCGAAGAGAACTGCTGGAAGCACCGCCGCTCCGAGGTCACGGGGAGTCCGGCGGAACGCCCGGCCGGGGCTTCCCGGCCGGGCGTTCGGCATGTCCGGGGGCCGAAGGAGACGTGCGGGTCGCACGAAGAGTGGGCGACCAAAGGCCGACCGGCACGCGAAGCCCGGGCGGCGCGGGAGTTCGGACATGCACGTCCCCGCGCCGCCCGCCGGCCGGATCCGGGGCCGCCTCCCCAGGTGAGCGCCGGTCCTACGGGTACGGGACGTCCAGGTGGTCGGAACCATTCCCCTGTGACCCCCGGTCAGAATGTGGCCACCGATACCTGGCGGGCTGGCACGTACATGGCTAGCCTGCTGCGGCCGGACACGTCACCGGCCGTCCCGGCAGTCCGCATCCGCACCACGGGACGTCAGCACCGGACCAGAGGAGTGTCATGCCCAGCACTTCCCGCTCCGCCAGCCCCTCCGGCACC
>NZ_JZWY01000725.1:0-12740 GCF_000966955.1 Streptomyces sp. NRRL S-495 | reverse complement strand
TTCGCCGCCGTCGCCACCGCCGTCGCCCTTGCCGTCGGCATCGCCGCCCCCGCGCACGCGGCCGGCGGCCACCTGCCCCCGATCCACCCCGACCTCGACTTCGCCGGTTCCACCGTGGCCGCCCACGAGGGCCGCGACGGCACCGCCCCGCTCGCCGCCCTCGCCGTCACCCAGACCCCCGGTCTCGACGTCGCCAGCTACCAGGGCAACGTCAACTGGTCCTCGGTACGCGCCAACGGCGCCCGCTTCGCCTACGTCAAGGCCACCGAGGGCACCACCTACACCAACCCGTACTTCACCCAGCAGTACAACGGCTCCTACAACGCCGGCCTGATCCGCGGCGCCTACCACTTCGCGCTGCCCGACCGCTCCTCCGGCACCGCCCAGGCCAACTGGTTCGTCGACCACGGCGGCGGCTGGTCCCGCGACGGCAAGACCCTCCCGCCGGCCCTCGACATCGAGTACAACCCGTACGGCGCCACCTGCTACGGCCTCAGCCAGAGCGCCATGGTGAGCTGGATCCGCGCCTTCAGCAACACCGTCCACACCCGCACCGGCCGCTACCCCACCATCTACACCACCACCAACTGGTGGACCACCTGCACCGGCAACAACGCCTCCTTCGGCGCCACCAACCCCCTCTGGGTCGCCCGCTACGCCTCCGCCGTCGGCACCCTCCCGGCCGGCTGGAGCTACCAGACCATCTGGCAGCACGCCGACTCCGGCACCTTCCCGGGCGACCAGAACCTCTTCAACGGCGCCTTCGACCGCGTGCAGGCCCTCGCCAACGGCTGAGCCCCGCACCGCCCGTGCCCGCCCCCGCCGTCCTGGCGGGGGCGGGTGGCGGGGCGGGCTCAGGGGGCCGGCTCAGGGGGCGGCGGTGAGGGAGTCCAGGAGGAGGCGCCAGGCCGCGGTGTAGGCGGCCGGGTCGTCGGGGGTCGCGTCCGGGGGGCCGAAGGCGACATGCGGGGCGCCGTGGAGGACGGCGAGCAGGAGTTGGGCTACCAGTTCGGGCGGGCGGGGTGCCATGCTTCCCTCGCCCTGGGCGCGTCGGATCAGGGCGACCAGGCCGCGTTGCACGTCCGAGAAGATGTCGGGCACCGGGCCGGCCGGGTCCGGGACGTCGGTGGCCAGACGGAGGGCCGCGCGCAGCCGGACGTCGTCCTTCAGCCGCTGCGCGAGGTCCAGGACGAGTGCCTCCAGGACGGCGGCGGCCCCGGCGCCGGGGACGTCGCGGGTCAGTCGCAGCTCCTCCCAGACCTGCCGGGACTGCGAGATCAGGGCGCCCGCGAGGGCGCGCTTGGAGTCGAAGTGCCCGTACAGCGCGCCCTTGGTCATGCCGGTGCGCTGCGCCACCGCGTCGAGGGTGGCCCGGCTGTAGCCCTGGGTGGAGAACTCCTCGGCCGCGGCGTCGAGCACCTTCTCCCGCGTACGCCGAGCCCGCTGCTGCTTCATCATGCGGTCCTCCTCGGGGTCCGGAGAACATTCCGTGGTGAAGGAATGTTCTCGGGGCGGCACGGTCACCGCCCGGTTCCACTCACGTCCGACCGGGAACATTCATCGGTGCTTCCTCCCCCGAGGTCGCGAACTCCCGCGCGGTACAGCTACATTGCGGTGCCCCACGGGTGCCACGGCTCAGGAACCTACCTTCCGGAAGGATTGGCGTCGAGGCAGTCTTCCCGCCGCCCTGTCCAAAACGCCGCCATCGGGAACGAGTCGACGGACCGCACCGGAGCCCCCACACCGAACTCCGCCCCCACCACCGAGGAGCCGAACGTGCCCGAGCCCGACTCCGGGACCAGACCCGAGACCGGAACCGCCGCCGAAACCGTGGCCGAACCACCCGGTCCGTTCCGGGTCCGGCCGATCGCCACCCGGCGAGGTCCCGACCCCAAGCAGGACCGGGCCGCCCGCACCCGACTGCTGGTCCTCACCGCGGCCGCCGAACTGTTCACCGCCCGGGGCTTCCGCCACACCTCGATGCAGGAGGTCGCCGACCGGGTGGGGATGACCAAGGGCGCCGTCTACTTCCACTACCCGACCAAGGAGGCGCTGGCCGTCGCCGTGGTCGAACACCACTACGCCCGCTGGCCGTTGCTCCTGGCCGGGGTCACGGCGGAGGGGCACGGGCCACTGGAGACCGCGGAACGCCTGCTGGCGGGCGCGGCGCTGGCCTTCCGGGACGACGTCGTCGTCCAGGCGGGAACCCGGCTGCAGGTCGAACGCCCGCAGATCGACGCCGAGTTGCCGACACCGTACGTGGACTGGACCGAGCTGCTGGCCGGGCTGCTGTCCCGCGCCGAGGCACTGGGCGAGCTGCGGGCGGGGGTCCGGCCCCGGACCGCGGCTCGGTCGCTGGTGGCCGCGTTCTTCTTCGGCACCCAGCACATCTCGGACGTCCTGCGCGAACGGGCGGACATCGTCGAACGCTGGTCGGAGACGGCCGAGTTACTGTTCCGGGCGATCCGCGCGGACTGAGGCGAGCGGACGACGGGCGGGCGCCGCGCCCGACCCGCCGGAGCCCGACCGACCGGAACCCGAGCGGCCGGAGCCCGGGGCCCCGACACCGGCCCGGGTACCGGCCCAGCTGGTGGCCGCCGCGACCAGGGCGAGCACGGCCGCCGCGAGCGGGAACCAGCGCCCGCCGAACAGCGCGACGGCCGCGCTGCCGACTGCGCCGCCGGCGGCCGTGCCCAGGTACAGGGCACTGCTGTTGAGCGAGATCAGCAGCTGGGCGTTGCCCGGGTCGAGCGAGGCGAGCCGGTGCGGCAGCGCCACCGAGACCGCCCAGCCCGCCAGCGGGGTGACGACGGCGTAGGCGAGCGCGCCCGGCATCGAACGCCCCGCCCACGGCAGCGCGGCGAACGCGAGCGCCGCCACCGTGCTGCCGACGAGCAGCACCCTGCGGACGCCGACCCGGTCGACCAGGCGCCCGCCCAGCCAGCTGCCCGCGACCGAGGCGAGGCCCGAGACCAGCAGCACCAGGCTCAGCCGGTCCGCCCGTCCGCCGGTGGCCGGGGCGATCGCGGTGGCCAGGTAGATGTAGACGGTCTGGAAGGCGAGGAAGAAGAGCAGCGTGGTCGCGGCGGCGCCGAGCACCCGCCGGTCGCGCAGCGGCGCCAGCCGGTCCCGCAGGCCGGGCGCGGCGGCGGGTGCCGGCAGGTCGCGCAGCAGCAGGGCCAGTCCGGCCAGGGCGGCCGCGCCGAGGGCCGTGACCAGCCACATCGTGAGGCGCCAGTCGGTGCGCCCGATCCAGGTGCCGAGCGGGACCCCGAGCACGGTGGCGACCGTCATGCCGCCGAGCACGGTGGCCAGGGCCCGGCCGCGCCGCTCGGGGGCGACCAGGGTGGTGGCCACCGCGTTGGCGGTCGGGGTGTAGAGCGCGGCGCCCGCGGCGGCCAGGACCCGGGTGGCGAGCAGGATCCCGTAGGAGGGAGCGAGCGCGCTGAGCGCGTTGGCGGCGGCGAACACGGCGAGCGCGGTGAGCAGCAGCCGCCGGCGCGGCCAGCGCGCGGTGAGCGCGGCGAGGGGCGGCGCGAGCAGCGCGTAGCCGAGGGCGAAGACGGTCACCAGCTGGCCGGCGGCGGCGACCGTGACACCGAGGTCCTCGGCGATCGGGCCGAGGATGCCGGCCATGACCATGGTGTCGGTGCCGACGGCGAAGGTGCCGAGGGCGAGCAGGAGCAGGCGGACGGGCACGTGGTTCCCCCCAGGGGCGGACGTCGTTGAACCTGATTGTTGGACGAACGGGCAACAGTTTGATGCTCGCCAAACAGTACGGATTGGTGGATGATTGTCAAACCGTCCTGTTCGCGTCGCACCAGCGCCGCCCGAGCCCCGAGGAGGCCGCCGGCCATGACCGACGACGAGCGGCTGCCCCAGCCCGCCACCACCGAGATCGACCTGGTCACCGTGCTGCACGCGCTCGGCGACCCGGTCCGGATGCGCCTGCTGACCAGCTACGCCGACGGCGCCGAGCACTCCTGCGACCCGCGCCACCTCGGCCTCGACCACCTGCACAAGTCGACCGTCTCGCACCACATGCGGGTGCTGCGCGAGGCCGGCGTCACCACCACCCGGGTCGCCGGCCGCAACCGCTACGTCTCACTGCGCCGGACCGACCTCGACGCGCGCTTCCCCGGGCTCCTCGACGCCCTGCTCACCGCGACCCGGACCGCGGCCGACTGAGCCCCACCCCGGGCCGACCGGCCAACCGGCCAACCGGCCAACCGGCCGCACGGTCCCGCCGCCCGTCCGGCCGCACCGGACCGGCGCCCGCGGCACCCGCTCGGTAGCGTGGCCGGGACGGCGAGGGCGCGGACCAGCGGAAGGCCGGGCGGGTGCGATGATCGGTGAGGTCGGCGGACAGGCCGGCGGCGGGCTCGACCTGGACGGCCTGCGCCGGGTCTACGGCACCCCCGGCCACCGGCTCTTCTACACCCTCGTCTGCCGACGGGCCCGGCACTGGGGCTGGACCGAGCCCGGCCAGTCCAAATGGCGCTGCTGGCGGGCGCAGCGGCAGCTGGAGGGGGTGCTCGGGCGCAAGCTCGCCCTGCCGCCCGGCTCCCGGGTGCTGGACGCCGGCTGCGGCTCGGGCCCGCCAGCTGGCGGCCCGGTTCGGCCTGCGGGTGACCGGCGTCGACCTGATGGACTTCCACATCCGCGAGGCCCGCCGGCTGAGCGCCCGGGCCGCACTGGAGGACCGCACCGCGTTCGCCTGGGGCGACTTCCACGAGCTGGACCTGCCCGCCGGCTCCTTCGACGGCGTCTACTCGATGGAGACGCTCTGCCACGCCCACGACCCGGCGCGCGCCCTCGCGGAGTTCCACCGGCTGCTGCGGCCGGGCGGGCGACTGGTCCTGCTCGGGCCGGCCGCCGTCCCGCGCGCGGAGATGCCCGGCACCCAACAGGCGCTGCTGGACCCGTACCTGGACGCGATGGTGCTGCCCGGCGCCCGCCGCTACACCACCCGCACCCTCGGCGGGCTGGTCACCGGGGCGGGTTTCCGGCTGGAGGAGGAGCTCGACGCGACCCGCTACTACCTGCCCACCACCGAGGCGCTGTACGGGTACTTCCGGCTGCCCTACGCCGTGCTGCGGCGCCTCGGCGCGACCGAGCACTGGCTGGGGCTGCGCTCCACGGTGGAGATGTACGAACTGCGCCACCACGTCGCGTGGATGGTGCACACCGCCGTCAAGGACGGCTGACCGGCGCCGCGTTCGACGCCCGGCACCGGGTCGTCAGCGCCCGGCGCCCAGCATCCGGAGCACCAGATCGCCGTAGCGGCGGCCGAGTTCCTCGGGTGTCTCACTGCTGCGGTCGGTGTACCAGCGGGACACGTCGATCCCGAGCGAGGTGACCGCCCGCGCGGCGGTGCGCACCTCGGCGACCTCGAACAGCCCGTCCGCGCGCCCCGCCTCGATCAGCGCGGTGACCTCGCGCTCGATGTCCAGCCGCAGTGCCGCGACCGCCGCGTAGTCGTCCTCCGGGAGCGCGTGCAGCTCGTAGTTGACCACCCGGCCGACCGTCCGCGCCCGGGCGTGCCAGGCGGTGAAGTCCTCGACCAGTCGCCGCATCCGGGCCACCGGGTCGCCCTCGCCGGCCGCCGCCGCGCGGACCAGGCCGAGCGCCGCGGCATGGCCGGCCCGGCTGATCTCGGCCAGCAGGGCCGCCTTGGAGGGGTAGTGGATGTAGAGCGCGGCCGGGCTCATCCCGGCGCCGGTGGCGATGTCCCGGGTGGTGGTGGCGTGGAAGCCGCGCTCGGCGAAGGACTCGACGGCGGCCCGGAGCAGCCGGTACGCCGCCTCCGGGCGGGTGTCGGCGCCGCCGGGCAGGGTGGGCCACAGCTCGGCGATGGGCGTGCTGGTCATGGCGCCATCCTCGCAGATCGGTCGTCCGGGCGGTCGTACGGGCATTCGCCCGGGGCGGGGCCGGCGGAGGGCACGGAGGCTCCTCCGACGGAGGGCGCGGACGCCCGCCCGGACGCGGCCCCGGGGGCTGTTGACAGGGTGTCGCACCGACAGCATGCTGAGCAAGCGCTTAGTCAGTAGCCGCTCAGTCAGTAGTTGGTCAGCCAGTAGTCGCTCAGCCAGTAGCCGCTCCGACCGGCGGCCGGGCCGGTCGGCCGGTCGCCGTCCACGCCGAGAGGATCCCCGTGGTGCACTCCTTCAAGGGCCGGGTGGCCGTCGTCACCGGATCGAGCCGGGGCATCGGCCTCGGCATCGCACGCGAGCTGGTCGCCCGGGGGGCCAGGGTGTGCCTGACCGCGCGCACCCCGGAGCCGCTCGCCGAGGCGGTCCAGGACCTCGGCGGACCCGAGGTCGCCATCGGCGTCGCCGGCCGCGCCGACGACCCGGCCCACCAGGAGGAGGCCGTCGCCCGCACCCTGGAGACCTTCGGGCGGCTCGACCACCTGGTCAACAACACCGGCATCAACCCGGTGTACGGCCCGGTGCTGACCGTCGACGAGGCCGCCGCCGCCAAGATCCTGGCCGTCAATGTGCTCGCCCCGCTCGCCTGGACCCGCCGGGCGCACGCCGCCTGGATGGGCGAGCACGGCGGCTCGGTGGTCAACGTCGCCTCGGTGGCCGGCCTGCGCTCCTCGCTCGGCATCGGCATGTACGGGGTGTCCAAGGCCGCGCTGATCCGGCTCACCGCCGAACTCGCCGCCGAGCTGGGCCCCGAGGGCATCCGGGTCAACGCGGTCGCGCCCGCCGTCGTCAAAACCAGGTTCGCCGAGGCCCTGTACGAGGGCCGCGAGGAGCAGGTCGCCGCCGCCTACCCGCTCGGCCGGCTCGGAGTGCCCGAGGACGTCGCGGGCGCGGTCGCCTTCCTGCTCTCCCCCGACGCGGCGTGGATCACCGGCCAGACCGTGGTGGTGGACGGCGGCGTGACCCTCGGCGGCGGGCTGTGAGCACCCCGGCCGAGACCCCCGACCGCACCCCCGCCGAGATTTCGGCCGCCCACCGGACCGCCCCGCCGTTCGCCGGCCAGGGCGTCGTCGTCACCGGCGCCGGCCGGGGCATCGGCGCCGCCGTGGCCCGCGCCTTCGCGGCCGCCGGCGCCCGGGTGGTGGTGAACGACCTGGACGGCGCCGTGGCCCGCGCGGTCGCCGCCGACTGCGGCGGCTCCGCCGTCCCCGGCGACGCCGCCTCCGCCGAGGGGCTGGCCGCCCTGGTCGACGCCGCCCGGGCCGCACTCGCCCGGCACGGCGCCGAACTCGACATCTGGTGCGCCAACGCGGGCGTCGCCCCGGTCGGCGGCGCGGACGCCGCCCCCGAGGCCTGGACCGCCGCCTGGGAGGTCAACGTCCTCGCCCACGTCCGGGCCGCCGAACTGCTCCTCCCCCGCTGGCTGGAGCGCGGCAGCGGCCGGTTCGTCGCCACCGTCTCGGCGGCCGGGCTGCTCACCATGCTCGGCTCGGCCCCCTACGCGGTCACCAAGCACGGCGCGCTCGCCTTCGCCGAGTGGCTCGCCGCCACCTACCGGCACCGCGGACTGCGGGTGCACGCGCTCTGCCCGCAGGGCGTGCGCACCGCGATGCTGGCGAGCACCGGCGCGGTCGGCGAGGCGCTGCTCGCACCCACCGCGCTGGAGCCGGCGGAGGTCGCCACGGCCCTGCTGGACGCCCTGGCGGCGGACCGCTTCCTGGTCCTGCCGCACGCCGAGGTCGCCGACTACTACAGCGCCCGCGCCGGGGAACCGGACCGCTGGCTGGCCGGGATGAACCGCCTCCAGCGGCAGCTGGAGCAGGAGGGAGCGCTGTGAGGGCCTGGCAGGTACCGGAGCCGGGCGAGCCGCGTGCGGTGCTGCGGCTGGTCGAGGACGCACCGCGGCCGGTGCCGGGCCCGGGACAGCTGCTGGTCCGGGTCCGGGCGGCGGCCGTCAACTTCCCGGACGCGCTGCTGGTCCGGGGCCAGTACCAGGTGCGGCCGCCGCTGCCGTTCACCCCCGGGGTGGAACTGTGCGGCGAGGTGGTGGAGCCGGGGCCCGCCCCGGCGGAGCCCAGGGACCTCCCGGAGGCGGAGTGGCGGCCCGGTGACCGGGTGATCGGCACCCCCGTCCTCCCGCACGGCGCGTTCGCCGAGTACGCGCTGCTGGACGCGGCCGCCGCCTTCGCCGCCCCCGACTCCCTGGACGACGCGGACGACGCGGAGGCGGCCGCCCTGCACATCGGCCACCAGACCGCCTGGTTCGCCCTGCACCGGCGTGCCGCGCTGCGCCCCGGGGAGACGCTGCTGGTGCACGCGGCGGCCGGCGGGGTCGGCAGCGCCGCCGTCCAGCTCGGCCGGGCGGCCGGCGCCCGGGTGATCGCCGTGGTCGGCGGCGCCGGCAAGGCGGCCACCGCCCGCGCGCTGGGCGCCGACCTGGTGGTCGACCGCACCGCCGAGGACTTCGTCGCCGCCGTCCGGGCCGCCACCGGCGGCCGGGGTGCCGACGTGGTCTTCGACCCGGTCGGCGGCGCGGCCTTCACCGGCTCCACCCGCTGCGTCGCCTTCGAGGGCCGGATCGTGGTGGTCGGCTTCGCCGGCGGCAAGATCCCGGCACCCGCGCTCAACCACGCCCTGGTGAAGAACTACGCGATCCTCGGCCTGCACTGGGGCCTGTACCAGAGCCGCGACCCCGGGGCCGTCCGCGCCGTGCACCGGGAGCTCTGCGCGCTCGCCGCCAAGGGCGCGGTCCGGCCGCTGGTGACCGGCCGGCTCCCGTTCGAGGCCGTGCCGGACGCCGTCCAGCGGGTCGCCGACGGGACCACCACCGGGCGGCTGGTGGTGCTGCCGTGAACGGGCGCGGCCGCGGCTGACGGCCGGCGCCGTCATCGGGCCGGCGGGCCGGCGCCGTCACCGGGCCGCGCCGTCACCACGCCGCGTCGGTGCCCGCGGCGATCACCTCCAGGGCCGGCCGCGGGGCCCGGCCGAGCAGGGCGGCGAGGTCGCCGGGCTTGCCGGGCCCGGCCAGGAAGCCGTGCGCGATCGACGAGAGGGTGCCCGCCACCATCGGCACCTGGAAGGACTCCGCGCCCGAGGCGGCGATCGCCGCCCGCGCCTGGGCAAAGGTGCCCGGGCGGTACTCGACCGGCCGGCCGGTGCTCCGGGTGAGCGTCGCCGCGACCTCGGCTGCGCCCACCGCCTCCTCGCCGACCAGCTCGTAGACCCGGCCCGCGTGCTCGGCCGGTGCCGACGCGACCTTCGCCGCGACCTCGGCGAGGTCCTCCCGGGCGACCGCCGCCAGCCGTCCGTCGGCGAGCGGGGCGGTGATCACGCCGTCCGCGTCGGGCCGGGCCAGGAAGGCCAGCAGCTCCGCGTAGAGGCCGTTGCGCAGGATCGTCCAGCGCAGGGTGGCGGACTCGCGCAGCCGCCGTTCGGTCCAGCGGTGGGCGAGCGCGTAGGCGAGGTGGTCGCCGTCGCCGGAGAGGCTGGTGTAGACGACGTGCTCCACCCCGGCACGCTCCGCCGCCTCGATCGCCGCCCGGTGGCGCGCGATCACCACGTCGTCCTCGCCGTAGCCGGCCGAGACGAGCAGCAGGGTGCGCACTCCGGTGAAGGCCTCGGCCAGCGTCTCCGGCCGGTCGAAGTCCACCTTCCGCACCGGCACCCCGGCCACCGGCGCGCGCTCCGGGGTCCGGCTGCCCGCCACCACGCCCTCCGGCCCGCCGGGCCGTCCGGCGAGGCGCTCCAGCACCAGCGAGCCGAGTCCGCCGTTGACACCCGTCACGAGAAGCATGTGGTCCTCCGGAAATCCCGTACCGGCCGGGCGGTCCGTCCGCCCCGCTCCGTCCGGCCGCCCTGCTCGGCGGCCCGGCCTCCATCCTCGATAACCTGGGCGTTCGACGTAAGGAGGCACTTCGATGTCAGTGGGGCACACCGAGGTAACCACCCCGGCCGCCGGAGCGCGGCCGGTGCTCTGGTGCGAGGACGGCGAGGACTGCGGCATCCGCGATCTGCTGAACCGCCTCGGCGACCGCTGGACCGTCCTGGTGGTGGTCGAACTCGCCAAGGGGGTACGGCGGTTCCGTGAGCTCCAGCGCGGCGTGCCGGGGATCTCCCAGCGCATGCTGACCCTGACGGTCCGCCGGCTGGAGCGCGACGGCCTGGTCTCGCGCACCGTCCACCCGACGATCCCGCCCCAGGTGGACTACGAACTGACGTCGCTCGGACACAGCCTGACCCATCTGGTGCGCGCGATGGCGGACTGGTCCTACGACCACCACGACGCGATCGTCGACTCGCGGCAGAGCTGGGACGACGCCAATCCGGGGTCGGAGATCCGCTGACCCTCCGCGGCCGAGCCGACCTGAGGTCACGTCAGCGTTCGAACCGCATCTCCGGGAACAGCACCGACGGCCCGTCCAGCAGGCGGTCGTCGTGGCCGCGCAGCCAGCGGTCGAGGAACGAGCCGACGTAGGCCCGGGTGGCGAGCACCGCCCGCTCCGGCCGGACCTCGCCGATGTCCGCGCGGACCACGTCCTCCGGCACGGCCCCCTGGCGGGCGAGTTGCGGCAGCAGTGACTGCGCGTCGGTGTAGGAGCCGTGCCGGGAGCCGAGCAGGGTGACATCGGCCTTCCAGCCCCGGGTGTGCTGCCAGAACGCGGCCCAGCCGGGCTGGCCCGGGTAGCCGCCGGAGTCCTCGCTCTCGGTGCCCATCAGCAGGAACGGGCGGTCCAGGCCGTCCTCGGCGACGCTGCTCAGATGCACCCCGGTGCCGTCCGGGCCGGGGAAGTGCAGCTGGCCGTCCAGGTTGACGCCCGCCTTGATCCGGGGATCGTCGTGCATGGCCTGGGCAGCCGTGAAGCCGCCGGCGGAGTGGCCGACCATGCCGATCCGGTCGAGGTCCAGCGATCCCGCCAGCGCGGGCGGCAGCCGGCGGTCGGTGCGCAGCGCGGTCAGCTCGTCCAGCACGAAGCGGGTGTCGGCGACCCTGGTCGCCAGCGCCTTGCGGAGCAACGCCCCGATGTCCAGGCCGGGTTGGCCGGCCAGCGCGGGCAGGACGGAGGTGGTCAGCCGGCCGTCCGGGAAGGCCACCTCGGAGGCGTCGGAGGGGTGGTCGACGGTGACCACGACGTACCCGCGCGAGACGAGGTCCTCGACCAGCGCGGTTCCCCAGGTGCGGGGGTCGCCGAGCCCGGCCGAGTAGAGCACCACCGGGCGCGGCCGGGCGGCGGGCAGCGCCGGGGCGTCCTGCCCGGCGTGGGTGCGGACCCCGGACCAGTCGGTGCGGCCGGGATCCGTCCGGTAGTTGAAGACGCCGG
Source organism: Streptomyces sp. NRRL S-495 (assembly GCF_000966955.1). Taxonomy (NCBI): domain Bacteria; kingdom Bacillati; phylum Actinomycetota; class Actinomycetes; order Kitasatosporales; family Streptomycetaceae; genus Streptomyces; species Streptomyces sp. NRRL S-495. The sequence goes on along the minus strand of NZ_JZWY01000725.1, from coordinate 1,492 downwards.
CGCCGTCCGGGCCGCCGAAGTGCCCGGCGGCGCGCGGCTCCATGTAGCGGGCCCGCCCGTCGGCCTGGGCCGGTCGGGCGGCCGGGTACCAGACGCTGATCATCAGCTCGCGGTCCCGCCCCGGCTGCCAGGGGTCCTGCCGGCCGTGGTCGACCAGGCGCAGCGCGGTGGTGCCGATCGCGTACGGGCCGGTGGGCTGCGGCAGTCCGGCCCTGGCCTGGCGTTCGGCGACCGCCTGGGCGGCCCCGGCGGGGACCGCCGCCGCCCCGATGCCGCCCAGGACGGCCGTGGCCGCCAGCGCCACGGCGACACCCGTGCGCAGACCCCGTTCGTGGATCCGTGCGACCCGCCCCTGCACCCGCTCGCGCATGCTCCCCAACTCCCCGTACCCGGCGGCCCGCCGTCCGTCGGCCGGCCCGTACGGCGACAGTACGGGCCGGTACGGTGCGTGGACGTCATACCTCGGAGCCAACCCGCCGGGTCATACCCCGGTACTACCCGGGCATGACCCGGGCGGGTGTACCGGAGGGACGGTGGCGGGCCGTCAGGGCGATTCCTGGCGGTAGCGGCGCAGCTCGCGCCGGGCGAGCGAGCGCTTGTGCACCTCGTCCGGGCCGTCGGCGATCCTGATCGTCCGGTTGAAGGCCCACAGCGCGGCGAGCGGGGTGTCCTGGCTGACGCCGGCCGCGCCGTGGGCCTGGACGGCCTTGTCCAGGATCCATTCGACGGTGCGCGGCGTGGCGATCTTGATGGCCTGGATCTCGGTGTGCGCGCCGCGGTTGCCGACGGTGTCCATCAGCCAGGCGGTCTTCAGCACCAGCAGCCTCAACTGCTCGATCCGGACCCGGGATTCGGCGATCCAGTCCTGGACCACGCCCTGGTCGGCGAGCGGTCCGCCGAAGGCGGTGCGGTCCAGGACGCGCCGGCAGGTCAGTTCGAGCGCCCGCTCGGCGATGCCGATGGCTCGCATGCAGTGGTGGATCCGGCCGGGGCCGAGCCTGGCCTGGGCGATGGCGAAGCCGGCGCCCTCCTCGCCGAGCAGGTTCCCGGCCGGGACCCGGACGTCCTCGAAGGTGACCTCGGCGTGGCCGCCGTGGTCGGCGTCGTCGTAGCCGAAGACGGTCATGCCGCGCCGCACGGTGACGCCGGGGGTGTCGCGCGGCACCAGCACCATGCTCTGCTGCCGGTGCGGCTCGGCGGCGGGGTCGGTCTTGCCCATCACGATGAGGAGGCGGCAGTCCGGGTTCATCGCGCCGCTGATGTACCACTTGCGGCCGTCGACCACGTACTCGTCGCCGTCGCGCACGATCCTGGTGGCGATGTTGGCGGCGTCGGAGGAGGCGACCTCGGGTTCGGTCATCGCGAAGGCGGAGCGGATCCGGGCGTCCAGCAGCGGTTCCAGCCAGCGTTCGCGCTGCTCGGCGGTGCCGAACCCGGCCAGCAGCTCCATGTTCCCGGTGTCGGGGGCGGCGCAGTTGAGGGCGGGCGGGGC
>NZ_JZWY01000724.1:0-7373 GCF_000966955.1 Streptomyces sp. NRRL S-495 | reverse complement strand
CAGTTGAGGGCGGGCGGGGCGAGGTGCGGGCTGCGGCCGGTGATCTCGGCGAGCGGCGCGTACTGGAGGTTGGTGAGTCCGGCGCCGTGCTCGCCGGGCAGGAAGAGGTTCCACAGGCCCTGCTTGCGCGCCTCCACCCGCAGGTCGGCGACCACCGGCGGGATCTCCCAGCGCGGCCGGGCCGGGTCGGCGAGCTGGGCGGCCAGCACCGGTTCGGCCGGGTACACGTGCCGGTCCATGAACTCCTCCAGCCGTTTGCGGAGTTCGAGGGTGCGGCGGTCGTAGGAGAAGTCCATCGGTCAGTGTCCCTTCAGCGTGGTGAGGCCGTGCTCGATCAGGACGGGCGCCGCCGTGCCCGCCCGCTCGAAACCGGCGCCGAGGGTGCGGCCCTGGCGGAACCGGTAGTGGATGCCCTCGGCGACCACGGCGAGTTTGTAGGCGGCGAACGCCACGTACCAGTCCAGTTCGGCGGCGTCCCGCCCGGTGGACCGCGCGTAGCGGTCGACCAGTTCGGCGCTGCTCGGGAAGCCGGGCGCGGTGGCGGCGGCCGGGACGAGCCCGCCGCCGACGCCGGCCAGTTCGGTGTACATCACCAGCAGTCCGACGTCGGTGAGCGGGTCGCCGAGGGTGGACATCTCCCAGTCCAGGACGGCGCCGATGACGTCCCGCCCGTCGTGCTCCTGGAGCAGCACGTTGTCGAGCCGGTAGTCCCCGTGCACCAGCGCCGGGGCCGGGGAGGTCGGCCGCCGGACGGTGAGCAGCTCGTGCAGCCGGTCGATGCCGGGCAGGTCACGGCTCCGTGACGCCGCCAACTGCGCTGCCCAGCGCTTGAGTTGACGCTCCAGATAGCCGTCGGGGCGGCCGAACTCGGCGAGTCCGACCGCCACCGGGTCGATCCGGTGCAGGGCCGCGAGGGTGTCCACCAGGGCCTCGCCGACCGCCCGCACCCGCCCCTCCCCGAGCGCGGCGAAGACCTCGGCGTCCCGGTGCACGACGCCGGGCACGAAGGCCATCAGGTACCAGGGTGCGCCGAGCACCTCCGAACCCGGATCCAGGTGGACCGTCTCCGGCACCGGCACCCCGGTGCCGCGCAGCGCCGTCATCACCCGGTACTCGCGGCCCATGTCGTGCGCGGTGGCGAGCACGTGCCCGAGCGGCGGCCGCCGAAGCACCCAGTCGTTGACGCCGTCGGTGAGCCGGTAGCTGAGGTTCGAGCGGCCGCCCTCGATCAGCTCGGCCCGCAGCGGACCGGCCACCGTGCCGGGCAGGGCGCGCTCCAGGTGGTCGCGCAATCGCTCCAGGTCCAGCCCCCGCGGGGGCTCGGGACCGGGCTCCGGCATGCTGTCCGACCTGCTCTCCGGCACGGGCACTCTCCCTCCGTCCGCCGACCGCGGCATCGACGACCAAGCGCCGACCAAGCCCCGGCCGAGCGACGACCAAGCTCTGACCAAGCCCTGACTAAGCGCTTGCTCAGCATTCAGCCGACGGCGGTGCCGTGTCAATCCCGACGGGACGTCACAATGAGCGCCATGAGGTTGATCCACACCGTCGCCGGCGTGCTGCTCCTGCTGCTCACCATCGGCAGCATCCTGCGCACGCTCGTCGTCCCGCGCGGCCTGTACAGCTCCCTGGTGCACGGCCTCTGGCGGGCCCTGCGCACCGTGCTGCGGCTCACCGCAGCGCCGTTCGGCACCTACCGCGCGCAGGACCGGGCCCAGACCTGGCTGGCCCCGCTGATGCTGACCGGCATGCTCGCCGTCTGGCTCGGCGGGATGCTGATCTCCTACACGCTGATACTGCACGGCACCTCGGGACTGGACTGGTCGATCTCCTTCCGCGAGGCCGGCTCCAGCCTCTTCACCCTCGGCTTCGCCAGCGGCGACCGGCTCCACCTCTCCGTGATCGACTTCATCGCCGCCTCCAGCGGCCCCCTGGTGATCGCCCTGCAGATCGCCTACCTGCCCACCCTCTACGCCGCCTACAACCGGCGCGAACTGGAGGTGACCCTGCTCCAGTCCCGGGCCGGCGAGCCCGCCTGGGGCCCGGAGCTGCTCGCCCGGCAGTCCCTGGTGGACACCGAGACCGCCCTCCCCCAGCTCTACCGGGACTGGGAGCGCCTCGCCGCCGACCTCGGCGAGAGCCACTCCAACTACCCGGTGCTGATCTCCTTCCGCTCCCCGCAGCCCAACCGCAGCTGGGTGGTCGGACTGATCGCCGTCATGGACGCCGCCGCCGTCCACCTGGCGATCTGCCCGCGCACCGCCCCGCCGGAGGCCCGGCTGGTGCTCCGGGCCGGGTTCACCGCGCTGCGCGACATCGGGCGCTCGATGCGGGTCGACTTCGACCCCGACCCGGCTCCGGACACGGCGATCCGCCTCAGCTACACCGAGTTCGACGCGGCCGTCGCCCTGATCACCGCCGCCGGGTTCCCGCACGAACGGCCCGCCCACGAGGCCTGGCCGCACTTCCAGGGGTGGCGGGTGAACTACGAGCCGCTGGCCTACGAGCTGGCCCGCCGCAGCGACGCCGTCCCGGCGCTGTGGAGCGGCCCGCGCGACTTCCGGGCCCCGGTCATCCCCCCGGCCCGCCCCGCCGACCGCCGACCGCCGGGCGGCCACGCGGGCTGACCTGCGGGCCGACCCACGGGCCGACCCGCGGGAGCGCCGCCCGACGAACGGACAGACGGGGACAGGCCCTACTTCGACTTCCGCTGGGTGAACCGCAGCATGTTGCCGGCCGGGTCGCGGAAGGCGCAGTCACGCACGCCGTACGGCTGGTCGATCGGCTCCTGGAGCACCTCGCCGCCCGCCGCGCGGATCCGCTCGAAGGTCGCGTCGCAGTCCTCGGTGGCGAAGATGACCGCCCGCAGCAGCCCCTTGGCCAGCAGTTCCGCCATGGCCTGCCGGTCGGCGGCCGAGGCGTTCGGGTCCGCCAGCGGCGGTTCGAGCACGATGTCCACCTCGGGCTGCGAGGGCGCGCCGACCGTCACCCAGCGCATGTTCTCGAACCCGACGTCGTTGCGCACCTCCAGGCCGAGGACGTCGCGGTAGAAGGCGAGCGCCTTGTCGTGGTCGTCGACGGCGATGAAGCACTGTGAAAGCTTGATGTCCATGCGCCTCACGCTACGGGTGGGGCGGACGATGCGCTTCTCCGTTCCTGACCGGTCTGGTGTACAGCTTCGCGTAGCAGGCCGGGATCGCGGCACCGTCCTCGTGGCCCCGGGCCCGGTAGGCGCTGGGGCTCTCCCCGACCAGCTCGGTGAAGCGCGAACTGAACGACCCCAGCGAGGTGCAGCCCACCGCGAAGCACACCTCCGTCACCGAGAGGTCCCCGCGCCGCAGCAGGGCCTTGGCGCGCTCGATCCGCCGGGTCATGAGATAGCTGTACGGGGTCTCCCCGAAGGCGGCCCGGAAGCTGCGCGAGAAGTGGCCCGGCGACATCAGCGCCACCCGCGCCAGCGCCGGCACGTCCAACGGCAGCGCGTAGTCACGGTCCATCGCGTCACGGGCCCGGCGCAGCCGGACGAGGTCCTCCAGCGTCACCCCTCCACCCTCGCACAGGGCAGTGACAACGGCTCCGACCAGGTCCTTTATGCTCTGCGCCATGTCCCCCGCGCACACCCCCGCCCACCATGACGCCCCCGACCGCGGTCACACCTGCGCCTGCTGCGCCGAACGGCACGACGGCCCGCCGCTCTCCTACGGCTCCCCGGCCCCGACGGGCTGGAAGCCGCGCTACGCCCGGCGCAGGGACAGTGAGCTCACCCCCGACCAGTGCGTGATCAAGGGCCGGGAGTTCTACGTGCACGGCCTGATCGAGATCCCGGTGCGGGACACCGGCGAGACCTTCTCCTGGGGCGTCTGGGTGTCGCTGAGCGAACCGAACTTCGCCCGGGCCCACGACCTGTGGGAGGACCCGGCCCGGGAGCAGGAGCCCCCGTACTTCGGCTGGCTGGTCACCGAACTGCCGGTCTACCCGGAGTCCACACTGCTGCTCAAGACGCATGTGCACACCCGGGCCGTCGGTCTGCGCCCGCTGGTCGAGCTGGAGCCGACCGGCCACCCGCTGGCGGTGGAGCAGCGCGAGGGCATCACGGCCGAGCGGGTGCGCGCGTTCGCGGACCAGCTGCTGGGCGGCTGACGGCCGGACCGGGGACCGCCGCGAGCGAACGCTCCGCGGCGGCGAGGATCTCCACCGTGCGCAGGCCGAACGCGGCCGAGCAGGGGTGGGCCTCGCCGGTGCGGGCGGCGGTCGCGAGGGCGTCCAGGGCGCGGTGGAACGCCGCGTGCGGGCCCTCCCCGCGCTCCGGCAGCCGGACGGTGCCGGACTCGCCGCGCAGTTCCATCGCGGTGCCGCCGCCGGCGACCGGTGCGGTCAGGCTCAGCGCGAGGGTGCTGGAGGCGCCGCCGACGTGGCGCAGCACCAGGTGCACGGTGTCCAGCGGGCCGGGCACCGCGGTGACGGCGGTCGCGTCGCCGAGCACGGGCAGCAGCACGGAGAGCGCGTGCGGGCCGACGTCCCAGAGCGCGCCCTTGTCCTTGCGCCACTGCGAGGCCGCGTACGCGCTGGTGGAGTCGGGGGCGAAGACCGAGCCGAGCCAGTCCGAGCGGCCGGTGAACCAGCCGCCGACGGCGGCCTGCTCCTCGATCCACGGCAGCTGCTCACCGCCGAAGCGGACGGTGAAGAACACCACGGAGGCCACCCGGTGCGCCTCGGCCGCCTCGACCACCCGGCGGGCGTCGGGGACGGTGAGCGCGACGGGCTTGTCGAGCAGCAGGTGGCAGCCGGCCTCGGCGGCACGCACCGCGAGGTCCGCCTGCACGGTCGGCGGCAGGGCGATCGAGACGGCGTCGACCTCGGCGAGCAGCCGGTCGAGGTCGGTGTGGCCGGGGACGCCGTACTTCTCGCCGAGCGCGGCGGCCGCCTCGGGGCGACGGCCCCAGACGCCCGCGAACTCGACGCCGGGGTGCTCCGCGAGGGCGGGCGCGTGCACCCGCTCCGCCCAGGTGCCGGTGCCCAGGAGTCCGATCCGCATGGTGCTCCTACTTCCTTCTTCGCGTGCTGGTCGGTGGTTCGGTCGTTCGGTCGTTCGGTGGTGCAGTCGTGCGGTTCCGCGGTCCTGTGCCGCCGCGAACGCCGCTGCCCGGAGCGGGTGCTCCGGGCAGCGGCTCGCGCGGGTCGGTTCCGGGTGCGCCCGTTCCGGGCGGACCCGGGGCCGTCAGTCGGCGGCGGGCGCGGTGACCGTCGGGGCCGCCTCCACGGTCTTCGCCGCGTCCTCGGCCTCCAGGGCGTGCGCGGCCTTCGCGGCGCGGCGCTTCATGAACCAGGCCGAGAACGCGCCGACGGCGACGGCGAGCAGCAGGCCGATCCAGGAAAACTTCGACAGCCACTGCTCGGCGACCTTGCCGACCTGGTAGACCAGCCACGTCGTGCCGCCGGCCCAGACCACGCCGCCGAGGACGTTGGCGATCAGGAACTTCCAGTACGGCATCTTCAGGGCGCCCGCCAGCGGGCCGGCGAAGATGCGCAGCAGGGCGATGAAGCGGCCGAAGAAGACCGCCCACATGCCCCACTTCTGGAAGGAGCGCTCGGCGCTGGCCAGGTGGCCGGGCCCGAAGTGCTTGGGGAACTTGCGGCCGAGCTTCTCGAACAGCGGCTTGCCGCCCTTGCGGCCGATCGAGTAGCCGATCGAGTCACCGATGATCGCGCCGGCGATCGCGCAGACCGCCACCCAGGCCGGGCTGACCACACCGCGCGAGGCCAGCAGGGCGGCGGAGACCAGGGCGATCTCCCCGGGGAGCGGGATGCCCAGCGACTCCAGTCCGATGATCAGCGCAACGAGGGCGTACACCGCGCCCGGTGGTACGCCTTCGATCCAGGCGTCGATGTGCAGCAAGGCCAGTACCTCCGTGGCAGGACGAGACCCGCGGCAGGCCCGCCCAGGTCCCGATCAGGTCCCCGCGGCTCGCGCGCCGGTCTCGACAGTCGTCCGAATGGCGGCACCAGGCCGCTCCCCGAGAGGGCAGCCTAACGTGCCGGGCGGCCCGTCCCCCCGGCCGATCACCCCTGCGTACGACGTGCGGGGCCCGCCCGGCGGTTCCGCACCCCGGGCCGTCCGCGCAACCCGGTCGGCGCCGGGTCGCGCGCCGGAGCCCGCCGCCGTGTCATCGGCGGCGGGGATTTCCTCTACCGGGGCCGCTCAGGTCCGGGTGGCGAAGTCCAGGACGGTGACCGTGGGGCGGTGGGTGGAGAGGGGTGGGACGGCGAGGACGAGGGGGAGGAGGGAGGCCAGGGGGCCGTGGTCGGCGGTGGGGCGGACGTCGCGCACGGCGGTGACGGCCGGGCTCGCGGTGCGGAGCTTGTCGCGCTCGCGGGCGTCCATCGACCACGGCATCGGGGGTGCCTGGTAGCCGGAGGTGCGCATCTTCCCGGTCCGGGTGAGGCGGGCGAACCAGCGCGGGACGGCGTCCAGGACGAGGGAGCCGCCGGGGAAGCGCTCGGCGCAGGCGGCGACGAGTTCGCGGACGCGGGGCGGGGGGAGGTACATCAGCAGGCCCTGGGCGGTGATCAGGACGGCGCGGTCGCGGTCCACCGCCTCGGCCCAGGTGAGGTCGGTGGCGTCGGCGGCCAGGTAGCGCTGTCGTGGGCCGGGCGGCAGGAGGCGTTCGCGCAGTTCCACCGCTTCGGGGAGGTCGACCGAGAGCCACTGCGCCCGGCCGTTGTCGACCCGCCAGTACTGGGTCTCCAGGCCCTCCCCCAGGCAGACGACCGTGCCGCGCGGCTCGCGGGCCAGGAAGTCGGCGACCTCGCGGTCGAAGCAGCCCACTCGCAGCGCCTGGAGGCGGGACTGCAGCCCGCTGGTGCCGAAGCGTTCCGCGAACGGGAAGTCGATCCGGTCGACGAGTTCGACGGCCTTGGGGTCGTGCAGCAGCGCGCCCGGCCGGCGGGCCTCGACGGCCCGCTGCCAGAGGGTCCACAGTGCCGTCTCGGGCACCGCCGCCAGGTCCGGACGCTCCGCGCCGCTCATCTCTCGCTCGCTCCCTCGGGTGGTGGGTGTCCCCCGGGACCTGGTCGGCTACGACCGGGTCCGCTACGACCCGCCGATTCTGACACCGCCGGGGGCGTGAACCCGGGGTGCGGCCACCCGGCGCGCCGGGCCCCGCTCCCGCGCGCCGGTCAGCCGACGCTGAACGCGCCGTCCGGCGGGGGCGGGGAGTCGGTGGCGGTGGCGTCGGTGACCGGTGCCGTGCGGCCGGCGAAGGCCGCGAGGTCCGCGCCGTCGGTCAGCCGGGCCGGGAAGATGTCCCCGGCCAGCCGCCGGACGAGGTCAGCGACCGGCAGCGGTCCGGCGGAGCCGACCAGCAGGATGTTGC
>NZ_JZWY01000098.1:0-2332 GCF_000966955.1 Streptomyces sp. NRRL S-495 | reverse complement strand
GAAACAGCACCGGGCCCCGGCCGTTCGGTGGTGCGGGGAGTCGGGGCTCAGAGGCCCAGGTCGTCCAGGGTGTACGCGGTGACGTAGGGCAGGCCCTCGGCCTCGATCGCGGCGGCGCCGCCACGCTCGACGATCACCGCGACGCCGACCACCTCGGCGCCCGCCTCGCGCAGGGCCTCGACGGCGGTCAGCACCGAGCCACCGGTGGTGGAGGTGTCCTCGACGGCCAGCACCCGGCGGCCCTTGACCTCCGGGCCCTCGATCCGGCGCTGCAGGCCGTGCGCCTTGCCGGCCTTGCGGACCACGAAGGCGTCCAGCTCACGGCCGCGCGCGGCGGCCGCGTGCAGCATCGCGGCGGCGACCGGGTCGGCGCCCAGGGTCAGCCCGCCCACGGCGTCGTACTCCAGGTGCGCGGTGGCGTCCAGCATCACCCGGCCGACCAGCGGAGCGGCCTGGCCGTCCAGCGTGATCCGGCGCAGGTCGACGTAGTAGTCGGCCTCCTTGCCGGAGGAAAGGGTCACCTTGCCGTGGACGACGGCCTTGTTCTTGATCTGTGCCAGCAGGGCGTCGCGGTCGTTGCTCATGGACGTTCAGTCTAGGGCCTGCCCCGGCCCGGGGCCGGTCGGCGGGTGGCCGGTCAGCGGCGGCGGCGCAGCGCCCTGACCAGTACGACGGTGCCGCCCAGCAGGGCCACCCCGCCGCCGATCATCCACGGCACCGTGCTGCGGCCGCCCACTCCGGGCACCACGATGCCGCCGGCGTCGCCGCCCCAGCGGGAGGCCGCCCGGGCGCGGGCGCTGCGGGCCGGCAGGGCGGGGGCGTACGGGCCGCGCGGCGGGGCGTGGTCGACCTCCTCGGCGGAGCGGCCGACGATGCTGCGGCGGACCGGGCCGCCGAGCACCGGCTCCGGCTCGTAGCCGAAGGGCGGCTCGGCGGGGAGCTCGGCGGAGACCTCGCGCTCGATCCCGGCGGCGGGAGCGTCGGCCCCGGCCTCGCCGGCGGCCGGCTCGTCGACGTCGTCGGCCTCGTCCGGGTCGCCGAGCGGGAGGCCGAAGCGCTCCGCGTCGGCGTCGGAGAAGGCGATGAGGTCGGAGAGGTCGTCGTCGAGGTCGTCGCCGGGCTCGTCCTCGCGGTCCTCGTCGAGGGCCTCGTGGCGGTTCTCCAGGAACACCACCGTGGCGGAGTCCTCGGAGTCCTCGGAGTCGCCGGTGTCGCCGGTGTCGCCGGTGTCGCCGGAGTCCTCGGCGTGCTGGGTCTCCTCGGCGTCCTCGGTCACCTCGGCGGCGTCCGCGTCGGTCCCGGTGACGACCTCCACCTCCGCCTCGGGCTCGCCCTCGGCCTCGCTGTCCGCCCCGGTCGCGGCGGTGCCCTCCGGCGAGGTCAGGGCGGTGGCGAAACGGTCCAGCAGCCGACGGCCGGCCGCGTCGAGCGTCTCGCCGTCGAACTCGGTCAGCCGCCCGGTGGCACTCAGGTCACCGGTGAAGCGCACCACCGCGGTGCCCTCCTCGGCGCCCTCGGTGACGCTGATCCGGACGGTGGCGGTCGCCTCGCCGCTGCCGCGCGCCTCCTGGCCCTCGGCGAACGCCGTCAGCACGCCCTCGCGGCCCTCGATCAGTGAGAGCACGCCCTTGTAGGTGATGGTGGAGGTGCCGATCCGCAGCTTCAGCCGCCCCCCGATCTCCTCCGCCGGGCCACTGCCGACGGCGGCCGGTTCGGTGCTCAGCCCCGGCACGGAACGCGCCAGCAGCGCCGGATCCTGCAGGGCCTGCCGGACCTGCCCGGCCGGCATCGGGACGACAACCTCATGCTCCATGTCACGGAGCCTACCGACCGAACCCGCGCCCGGCCCCGCCCTGTCCCCTACCTGTCGCTGTGGCTCGTCCGCTCGCCGCCCGGCCGCCGGCCCCCGACCGGCGGGGGCCGGCGGGGCGGCGGATCCGGGTCAGTGCGGGCCGAGCAGGGTGAGGGCGGCGGGCGGGCGGAGCGGCCGCAGGGCGGTGAGCCGGGCGGCGGAGGCGCGCAGGCCGTCCGAGGTGAGGGCACGGGGCGGCGGGGCGTCGGGGGAGAGGGTGAGCGGCGGCTGGGCGGCCGCGGCGAGCAGGAAGCTCTGGCTGCTCTCCGGCCCGGGGCGGCAACTGGCCGTCGCGCTGCCCGCGACGGCGTACGGGACGGTCCGCAGCCCGGCCGCCCGCAGCCCGGACTCCACCTGCCACAGCCCCTGCCGCCCGTGCTGCTCCTCGCCGCCGCGCACGGCGAGCCGGCCGCCCGGGGCGAGCAGCCGGGTGGTGAGGCCGTAGAACTCCTGGGAGTGGAACTTCACCGGCCCGCCGTC